>JAHZKV010000022.1 GCA_022600215.1 bacterium | reverse complement strand
TCTTGACGATGAAACTACTATCGAATTAATTGGAAATGAAGTTGGCTGTCAAATTAAAATTGATACCGCTCTGGAAGACAAACTACAAATAACCGATAAATCTCTCAAAGAAGAAATTGCAGAGTTAAATGAAAAGAATCTTACCACTAGACCTCCAATTGTTACCGTGATGGGTCACGTAGACCACGGTAAAACCAGTATCATTGATGCATTCCGAGACAGTAACATCACCTCTGGGGAAGCAGGAGCAATTACTCAGCATATTGGTGCTTTTATGTGCCACACTGCTCATGGTGATTTTACCGTTATCGATACCCCGGGTCACGAAGCCTTTACTGCTATTCGGACCAGAGGAGCTACCATCACTGATATTATCGTGCTAGTAATTGCTGGTGATGAAGGGATCAAGCCACAAACAGATGAAGCTATTGAAAAAGCAAAAGAAGCCAAAGTTCCGGTAGTTGTTGCTATCAACAAAGTAGATAAGCCAGGATTCAATGCAGAAAACATCTATAAGCAACTCTCTGAAAGGGACCTTCTCCCTGAAGCTTGGGGTGGTGAGGTAATTTGTGTGAATTGTTCTGCAAAAACCAAAGAAGGTATAGCTCAGTTGGCAGAAATGATTGCCCTTCAAACAGATGTTCTTGAATTAAGAGCTGATCTTAAGATGCGTGCACGTGGAACCGTCCTTGAATCAGAATTGCACAAAGGTCTCGGTGTTACTGCTACCCTTTTAGTGCAAAATGGTACACTCAAAAACGGTGATGCAGTGGTATTTGAGCACGAATGGGGAAAGACAAAAACCATGCAAAATGAATATGGGAAAACACTAAAAGATGCTCCAGCTGGAACACCGGTTAAAGTTACAGGGCTATCTGGCGTGCCACCTGCTGGAAATGAATTTATCGTAGTACCATCTGAGAAAGAAGCAAGAGATATTGCTCAACAAAGAAAAAGTGCTTTCCGTCAAATGTCGCTTAAAAAAGCAAAAAGCAGAGTGGCTCAATCCATCATGGATGAAAAAGTTGCTCAAATGCAGAAAAAGACGATTAACATCATCTTAAAAGCAGATGTAGGTGGTTCTTTAGAAGCAGTAAAAGACTCTTTATTGAAGATTCCAACAGAAAAAGTAATTATCAACTTTGTATCAACAGAAGTGGGACAAATTTCTGAGTCAGATATTAATCTAGCAGAAGCAGCAAATGCCATCGTCTTAGGTTTCCATACCAAAGTAGAGCAGCATGCAGAAGGACTGATCAAGCAAAAGAAGACTAAAATTATCTTACACGATGTAATCTATCACATGATTGATGATGTAAAAGTAGAGATGCAAAAGCTTCTTGATAAGATCCGCCATGAAGAAAAGGTAGCTGGAGCAAAAGTAATTGCCCTCTTTAAATCTTCTCGACTAGGTAATATCGCTGGGTCCATCATCACCAATGGTGTGCTCAAGAGAACACATCTTGCCAAGCTTACTAGAGATGGAGAAGTTCTCTACACAGGACCTATCGCTTCCCTTAAGCGAATACAAGATGATGTAAAAGAAGTGAAAAAAGATACCGAGTGTGGAATCTTGCTCACAGGGTTTAACGATTTCAAAGTGGACGATATCATTGAAGGATATGAAGTGACCTACCTAGAGCAGGAGTTGTAAAACAAAATGGCACAACCAAGACGTATCCAAAGGATCAACTCCCTTCTCAAAGAAGTTATCTCTGACGTTGTACGTCTAGAGCTAAAGCATTACCATCTTCCAGAGCTTTTAACTATCACCAATGTAGAAGCATCTAAGGACTTGCAGTATGCCAAAGTCTTTGTAAGTCTTATTAACGGAAGTGAGGAAGAAAAAACTTTTATGATCGAAGAGCTTCAAAAGTGCTCGGCATCCATTGCCAAAATGGCAAGAAAGAAAGTGGTGATGAGGTATTTTCCTATTTTAACTTTCAAAATAGATAACACCTTAGATGAGTACATGAAGATCAATGACCTCCTAGAAGGCGTAAAGAAAGAGAAAATAGAGGAAACAGAGGAAGAGACGGAAGAAGATAATGGATAGCGCCCTACTCGATGAAAAATTAGAAGGCATCTTACTCATCAACAAAGAACCAGGAAGGACCTCCTTCTCCTTAATTCCAAAGCTTCGTAAAATCTTCAATCAAAAAAAGATTGGCCATGGAGGTACGCTAGATCCCCTTGCAACAGGAGTGATGGTTTATCTTATTGGAAAGAATTATACCAAAACAGCAGACACCTATCTCCATCAAGATAAAGAATACGTTGCAACCATTCGCCTTGGAGAAGAGCGTGATAGCTACGACATTGATGGAGAAATCACCCATACCTCCGATCTCATCCCTACCCTCGAAGAAATAGTAAATGCTCTCCCCTCTTTCAATGGACAGATCGATCAAATCCCTCCTATGTTCTCTGCAAAGAAAGTAGGAGGAAAAAAGCTCTATGAACTCGCTCGTAAAGGAGAAGAGATCACTCGTAAAGCAAAAAGAGTCACATTAGAAACCTCGATAATTTCTTACGAGTATCCCCAACTAAAAATCCATGTTCGCTGCTCCTCCGGTACCTACATACGTTCCATCGCCCATGACCTAGGGGAGATCCTTGGTTGTTTTGGATGTATCGAAATGCTCATGCGAACAAGAAGTGGACAACATGCCATAGAGGCCTGTTTCTCTGAGAAGGATTTAGATGAAATCCGTCCCCTAAACAAACTTTTACAAAAAGGATAACAATAGATGACCTCAACTAATGTATCTTGTGGAATTGTTGGACTGCCAAATATTGGTAAATCCACCCTTTTTAATGCCCTCACGAAAATGATGATCGCAGCAAATAACTTCCCCTTCTGTACCATCGAGCCAAATACAGGCATTGTTGATGTCCCTGATCCAAATATCAAAACTCTTTCTGCGCTCTCCTCTTCTGAGAAATGTATCTACGCTTCTATTGGATTTACCGACATTGCCGGGCTAGTAAAAGGTGCCTCCAAGGGAGAAGGGCTAGGAAATAAATTCCTCTCCAACATCCGCGAGACTGATCTTATTATCCACGTGGTACGCTGTTTTGATGATATAAATGTCACCCACGTTGAGGGAAAAGTAAACCCAGTGCAAGATGCAGAAACAATCAACACAGAGCTTATCTTAGCAGATATTCAAATGCTTGAAAATGCACTAGAAAAATTAGAGAAAAAATACCGCGCTCAAAAAGAAAAAGCACCTGTTATCGAAATCATTAAAAAAGTGGTTGCTCACCTGGTAGAAGAAAAGCCAGTGCGAACCATGGAGCTATCCAAAGAAGAGAAGGAAGAATTAAAAATTTTCCCTCTTCTCACCCTTAAACCTATGATCTACGTAGCCAATGTGGGAGAAGAAGACATCGCCACAGGCGAAAATGCTCATACCAAAAAACTAGCAGAATATGCAAAAAGCCAAAATTGTCAGATGGTATGTATCTCTGCAAAAATTGAGCAAGAGCTAGCTGGATTGTCCGATGAAGATGCTATCGAAATCTTAGAAAGCTATGGCCTCCAAGAAAAAGGGCTCAATCGCCTTATCCAAACAGCCTTCAAAGGACTCGGCCTCATCACCTACTACACCACCGGAGAAAAAGAGACACGGGCATGGACCATCCCAAAAGGATTTAAAGCACCAGAAGCTGCAGGAAAAATCCATACCGATCTACAAAAAGGATTTATCCGAGCCGAAGTGATCGCCTTTGATGATATGCTCAAGCATCAATCACGCGTAAAAGCAAAAGAGGCAGGCGTTGCCAAAATGGAAGGGAAGGACTACATCGTCAAGGATGACGACGTCATCTTATTCTACACCAATTAAACTATCTGGGACGCTGTCCCATCCCCTGACAAAGGGTAATAACCCTTTGCAAACCCTTCGCTGTTTATTTGCCATAAGCAAAAAAATAATAAAAAGAAGGGCCCTACTGTTCCAATCTAATGAGTATAGTCAGCACACATTCTATAAACTCCAAGAGAAAGGATAGATTTAATAAAAAAAGCTCCTAAACTATGCACAGGAATAGTTCCACTTGAGTTACATGCAGATCCAAAGTCTCTTGCCGCAATACCTAGCTGAGCAATCACACCAATAGCTAATAAAATTTTTGAGTAGTTTCTAAAAACTCTATCATAGGTGTAATAATCAGTAGAATGCCTGCCTGGTAAAGATTGACTAGCTAAATGTATAACAGCTGGACCTAAAAATGCCACCATATACACTACAAGAGTCACCCTCGTAAAAGATACATTTCTTATAAAATTTTCATCCCCTGCTTGCTGAGCAGGCCCTAAACTTAAAATAGACATATTATCCCCCTTTTTGGGTAAAGATAATATAAAACAACTTGTTATCCTGCAATAAATAATTACTTGAAAAAATCACCCTCATAATACAGTTGCAAAAAGGGGCTTTTTTCGTTATAGTGGTATCTCTACAGGTGTAAATAATGGCAGAAAAAAGTGAAAAGGCGACCCCCAAGAAATTGCGGGATGCAAGGAAGAAAGGACAGGTTGCAAAATCAAAAGATTTTCCTTCCGCTTTTACCTTTATTGTTTCCATCACCGGAGTACTTGCTTTTTCCTCCTACTTCTATCATAATCTTGCTGGCTTTATCCTAGACATGTTTAGCCTCATAAAAGTACACGACCAGCTTCAGCAGCGTATTGGTGGCGTGATGATGGGCGTAATAGAGACTATCTTCTACACCTCCCTCCCCCTCATGGTATTTATCTCCGTCATTGGAGTGCTCGTAAACTTTTTGATCATTGGCCCCATGTTCTCCGTAGAAGCAATGAAGCTCGATATCAAAAAGCTCAATCCCGTAACCAATTTAAAAAATCTTTTTAAGATGAAGACATTTATCGAATTGATCAAGTCTATCTTAAAAATTGCAGGCGCCGTAGCGCTTATCTACTCGGTAGTATATACAAGCCTCGAAGAGCTGATAAGTACTTGCGGGCTCCCTCTCCACATCAGTGCTTCCGTGTTTGCAACATTCTTACAAAAGGTAGTCATTCGGGTGGGGCTCTTTTTTATTGCGGTAGGGATTTTTGACCTTGTCTATCAAAAGAAAAACTTTGCCAAAGAGATGAAGATGGAAAAGTTTGAGGTAAAACAAGAATACAAAGATTCAGAAGGTGACCCAAACATCAAAGGGCGAAGAAAGCAAATTGCCCAAGAAATTGCCTACCAAGATGGCCCCTCCTCCGTTAAGCGCGCAAAGGCGGTGGTAACCAATCCAACACATATTGCTGTAGCTATTGAATATGATGCAGACAACGAGCCTGCCCCAAAAATTGTTACAATGGGACTTGACATAGTAGCCGAAGAAATAATAAAAGTAGCAGTAAATAACGATATTCCGGTGATGAGAAATATTGAGCTTGCCCATACCCTTTTTTACAAAGGTGCAGCAGGAGATTATGTACCAGAAGAAACCTATGAAGCTATAGCAGAAGTTTTAAAATGGATAGCAAAACTCGAAGAAGAAGAAAAAGAGAAAGAAAAAGAAGAACAATTGGAGATATTTACATAAGATGGCAAGTGCATTAGCAAACTTCGGCGATACCTTAAAGAATAATAAGTTTATCAAGCAGCTCACAAACTCTTCAGACTTTATGCTCGCCTTTATGGTGTTTGTGATCATCTCCATGATCATTATCCCCCTTCCACCAGAGATTTTAGATGTTCTTATCTCTATCAACCTTACTGCTGCCCTCATCTTAGTGATGGTATCCCTCTACATATCCAAAGCAACCCAGCTTTCCTCCTTCCCCTCCATCCTCCTCCTCACCACCCTCCTAAGGCTAGGTATTGAGATCTCCGCATCTAGACAAATTCTTCTCCATGCTTATGCTGGAGAGGTGATCTTTGCTTTTGCCAACCTCGTTGTTGGTGGTAACTTTGTAGTTGGTGGTATCGTCTTTTTAATTATTACCATTGTGCAGTTTATCGTTGTGACAAAAGGTGCCGAGCGTGTGGCAGAGGTTGCTGCAAGATTTACCCTCGATGCGATGCCAGGTAAACAGATGAGTATCGATGCCGATATGCGATCAGGAATTATCGATTCTGGACAAGCAAGGCAACTGCGTCTCAACCTACAAAAAGAGAGTCAGCTATATGGTGCGATGGATGGTGCGATGAAGTTCGTAAAAGGGGATGTGATCGCCGGTATCGTCATTGCCCTTATCAACATCATCGGTGGACTCATCATCGGTATCACCATGCATGGAATGTCTGCTATGCAGGCGGCACATACCTACACCTTGCTCTCCATTGGTAGTGGACTTGTTTCCCAGATTCCTTCCCTTATCATCTCCCTTACCGCCGGTTTTGTAACCACACGTGTATCCTCAGATGACGAGTCCAACGTCGGTGGTGATATCACTGGACAAATTGCCCAACATCCAAAAGGTCTTGTCATAGCCGGAGCGATGACACTTGCTATTGCCATGGTTCCTGCTTTCCCAACAGCTCTATTTCTTACCATCTCCGCACTTTTACTAGGATATGGTATCACCAAGCAGGTAAAAGAGCGTAGACAAAAAGCAATTCACGCAGCCGGTGCAGGCTCGGTCATGCAAACAGGGAAAGATGGCGCAACGGTAATACGTGGTGGTGGTGATGAATACGCTCTTACCCTCCCCGTAATTCTAGAAACAGGGTCGTTTATTGCTGACCTCGTAAAAAAAGATCGTGAAGGTGGACGCTTTATCGAAGAAAAGATTCCAAAGATGCGAGCAGCCCTCTACCAAGATCTTGGTGTACGTTTCCCCGGAGTACACGTACGTACCGAAGCACCCCATCAAGAATCTGATGAGTATAGCATATACTTAAACGAAGTACCCCTTATGAAAGGAAAGGTAATCAAAGATCATGTGCTCACCTCCGAAACAGAAGATAACCTCCACCGATACAATATACCATTCACCAAATCAAAAAATATCATGGACGGCCCAGCCCTTTGGGTAAATAAAGAATACAAGCAAGTACTAGACAAAGCAGGGATAAAGTATTGGGAGATACTCGATGTAGTTGTCCTCCACCTCTCCTATTTCTACCGTCAATATGCAAGCGAATTCCTCGGCATACAAGAAGTGCGTGCCATCTTAGAATTTATCGAAAAGAACTTCCCCGACCTTGTCAAAGAGGTATCACGGCTAGTACCTCTGCAAAAGATGACCGATATCTTCCGCCGCCTTATCCAAGAGCAAGTGTCAGTAAAAGATCTACGAAGTATTTTAGAAGCCCTATCCGAGTGGGCACAAACAGAAAAAGATCCTATCCTCCTAACAGAATACATCAGGCAATCTCTCAAGCGATACCTCAGCTACAAATATTCCAAAGGGCAATCTATCCTCCCTGTCTACCTCCTCGAATCAGAGATCGAAGATATGGTACGTGGTGCTATCACCGAAACCTCCTCAGGTTCCTACCTTCGTCTCGATAACGACTCCATACAACTCATCTTACAAGCGATCAAAAATGCCGTAAAACCCACACCGCCCGGAGGGATTACCCCCGTTATCCTCACCGCCATCGATGTGCGCCGCTTCGTAAAAAAACTCATAGAGAGCGACTACCCACAGTTTGCCGTCCTCTCCACCCAAGAAGTTGTACCAGAAATACGCATCCAACCCCTTGGCAAGATCGCTTTGAGCTAGAACTGGGACGCTGTCCCAGCCCCTGGCAAAGGGTAATAACCCTTTGCAAACCCTTCGTTGATTTTTTTGTGTGCACAAAAAAATGAAAAGAGTAAAGTATCTAACATTTTAGAAGGTTATATGCACAAAATCTTTTTTCTTACATTGTTATTATTTTTTGGAACACTATCAAGTTACAATATAAACAATCATACTAATCATGAAATTACACTTTCTATCACTACTAAAAATGACAATCTAAAAGACTTAGAAGCCAATAAAATCACAATCCCTGCAAAAGAGTCTATGCATAAAGATACAGACTATGAATGTTCTTTTTTTGGCCTTCATCTTCTAGATGTAGAAGGAACTACCTACCACATAAAAGATAATGAATACTGGGGAAGAGAAATGATTAATACCTATTTCCAAGAAGACATTTATGCAAATGCCATTACCGTTGATATCTACCCTGATAAAAAACCTTCCACAAAATGTAAGATTGTAATTACAGGAAATAATAACTCTATCTTTCTTAAACAAGCTCTTAAAGCTCTGCCGTAATCTATTTTTTTGTGGATACACAAAAAATCAGCGAAGGGATTCTAAAGGGCGTGGCCCTTTAGCAGGGTGTGGGACAGCGTCCCACATTAAGGTTGCATGGAATAGATCCATTTACTATGTTTAGAGTGAAGAATTGATGGAAAATTCAAAAATGGGGACATAAATGTCTGGTGGTGAAAATGTTGTTGGTGGTGTGCAGCCCTCTGGTGCGAACGGTCCGCAAGGGGCGCAGAAAGCGCATCAGACGGAGCAGGCAGAGCTGGAGGCGGAGGCTGCATCTGAAGAGATGGAAGCTCTTGAGGATCTTGCAGAAAATGTTATTTTCTCTCCATTTAATAAACAGGCGAAGAAATTACAAGAGCGGCTTAAGCAAAAAGCTGCCGAGAGCGGTAAAGCGGAGAAGGAAGAAGAGATTGAAGATCAGCTGGTTGATGATGTGACAAGGCTTGCTAAGTCTTTGGAAGAGAAGAACCCTGAGATGAACCCTCGTGCCCTTCTTGGTATGCGTGCAGGTATTAAAGAAACCGATGATGCCGAGACTATCTTGGAAAAAGTTCGCGCTTTTTATAAAGATGAATACTTGGCTGATGAGGCGCTAAAGTTCTTAGAAGCAACGACCAACCCTCATACCAATTTAGGAAAAAATGTTCGCCTAGCAACGGCCTTGCTCAATGATCGATTTGGCCGCGAAGTGCGTGCTGGAAGAAATATCAACGATACTGCGCAAGCCTATGCAAAAGAAGGGCTTGCTACCACAGGATCCCTTCGTGATCTATACCGAGAAGTGACAGGCGACCCAAAAGATCCTGCCACCCTCTTTGATCAGCTAAGCAGCGCCTTTAATTTTGAAAAACTCAAATCGGTGATGTCTTTCCTCCTACACTCTCTTGGCCAGGATATGAAATCTAAAGGCCCCTCTATCTCTAAACTGGAGCTATCAAGACTTTTTGCAGAAACTAGGACGATGCAGGCTATTTTGGGTATCTATAAATTCTTCAAAAGCCGCATGAACTTGATGAAAGAGAGCTTTGCTCGTGAAAACTTACGCTTCCCACAAAAGATTACCTTTGAAGTCCTTGCTAAGCTTTTCACCAAATATATTCAGGAGAGATACCCTTCCCCTGATAAAGTATTGCGCGATGCACGTGAGTTGGGTATTGATGCTGAGCTTATTGCGCAAATAATCGTCTTTACTCAATATCGCGATGCAATACGTAATGTATCGCCAAAAATTTTCCGCTCGATCAAACACCGCCAAGACTTGCTGATGGCCTTGATTGAAACTATTAGTGAGCTCGATGATCTCCTTGAAGAGGAATATGATGAGGATGAAGAGGAAGAGGACCTACCTAATCAAACAGGTTGGCAACAAGAAGATACTATAGAGTAGAGGAAATAAATGGCAAACTTTGATGAGATAATTGATGGCTTAGCTGATGCTCTCCAGGCAGACCTCTATCCTAATGTTGATGGTGTTGTTTCCATGATCATAAAAGGGACAATTAAGGCACAAATCGATCTAGATAGAAGAGATGACGGTATCCTTGTTTGTCTATATATTGCGGAGCTCCCTCCTGGAAAATTTCGTGAACATGTGCTCAAAGATGCCCTCAAAGCAAATAGCCGACTTCTTACCAATCGTGGTGTTCTTGCCTATATTGGCAAACACAACTCTTTGGTCCTTTTCCAAAAGGTTCGCCCAGAAAATATTACCACTGATTCGTTGATCGACATCTTAAAACACCTAACGGCCCGTACCAAACTTTGGCAAGATGCTATTGACTCTGGCCATGCCTCCCCTGATGAGGAGATGCCAAAAGTAGGTGGTACACATAAAAACTCTATGTTTGGGATGTGAGGTAATATGAAAAAAATCTCTGAAGATCTCTTACAACGCATCAAACACTCCCCCATCAAGCGAGCATGGAACAATATTGGCACCAACCACCACCATGGCATCAATATCCCTCTTTTTTCTATTCACTCAAAAGATAGCTGTGGGATTGGTGAATTTTTAGATATCAAGTTGCTTATCGATTTTGTTGCTGGTGTAGGAATGGATGTGATACAACTTCTCCCTCTTAACGATACTGGTTATGAAACCTCGCCATATAATGCTGTCTCTTCACTCGCATTAAATCCTATCTACCTTTCCTTAAAAAAACTTCCTTTTGTCGACAGCGATGAAGACTTATCCTTGGATCTAAACACCTTTTTGCGCTACACCCACTTACAAAAAGTTGCCTATAACGCCGTACTTACTGCTAAGCTCTCCTTTTTACAAAAATACTTCGAGCGTTATTTCTCCCATTTTGAAGCCTCCCCCGATTACCAATACTTCCTCTCAAAAAATTCTTGGCTTTTTGACTATGGACTTTTTAAATGTTTAAAGGATGACTATGCCCACAAGGGCTGGTTTTCTTGGGAAGAAAAACACCAAAATATCACTGCTACCTACAAAAAAAAGTTGATCAAAGAAAAACAAAAAGAGATCTCTTTTTATATCTTTTTACAATACCTCTGCTTTTTTCAGATGGAGAGTGTCAAAGAATATGCGGAGAAAAAAAAGGTCTTTTTGAAGGGAGATATCCCTATCCTTATCAGCCCTGAGAGTCTTGATGTGTGGCAAGGAAGACAAAACTTTAACCTCCATTTTTCTGCCGGTGCTCCTCCTGATCAATTTACCCCAGAGGGACAAAATTGGGGCTTCCCTATTTATGATTGGAAACACATGGAAGAAACACACTACTCTTTTTGGTCTGATCGACTAAAAGTTGCTAGCCACTTCTATCATATTTTCCGTATTGATCATATCATTGGCCTCTACCGTATCTTTGCTATTGATCGAAAGACGGGTGTGGGTGGAGAATTTATCCCCAAAGACAAAGAGATTGCGATTTTAAGTGGGGAAAAGATCCTCCATAAACTTTGCTCATTTACTACGATGCTACCTATCGGAGAAGATCTTGGAGAAGATATTGAACATATTCGCACTTCAATGAGCGAGCAGACTATCCCTGGAACAAAGATCCCTCGCTGGGAACGTTACCAGTTAACAGATCGTACCCTTGTCCCCTATGACCTATACAATCCATTTAGCTTAACCGCTGTTTCTACCCATGATAGTGAAACGCTTGAGCAATGGTGGAATAATAATGAAGGTGAGGCAAAAGAATTTGCCAACAAATATTCCATGGAATACAAAAAATTCCTCACACGAAAAAACCGCTATCAGATGCTCAAAGATAGCCACCAAACAGCTTCTATCTTTCATGTAAATTTACTCCCGGAATATTTAGCACTCTTTGAAAACCTTGTTTGGGATAACCCCGATGAAGAGCGCATCAATTTACCTGGAACGATCCTACCATCCAATTGGTGCTATAGAACGAGGCCATCCCTGGAAACTCTCTTAGAGCATGAAGACCTTAAAGCTGCTATGAAAGATCTAGCTGCATGATAGATGGATCGGTAGCTCTTCCCCAAAAATAGAAATTTTCCCTGGAATATTTGGCGCGATACGATGCTCTTTTTTGGAGGGGAATTTATTTATCAAAAGAGTGAGCTCTTTCCCTTGATAGACTCTTTTAAATCCAATCTGCTCTTCTGATGTAGAAAGTGGCTCATAGGTTCCATGGAGTATTAATTCTCTATTTTCCTTTCGAAACTGCAATCCTTTTTTAAGAAGGTTCATCTTTTTACAAGAGCTATCTTCAAACATTTTTTTTCGTAATGGAAAATCTACGGGGCGACGATTATCTGGATCTACTAGATTTGCATTATCTGTCTCCTCCCCTTGATACAAATCCATCACGCCAGGGAGCGCTATCTGCAATGCTAGCGCTGTTAAACTTTTTAGCTTCCCTACCTCTACCACCTTTTCTTTAAATGCAAGCAAAGGAGCAAGCGACTTCTTATCTTCCAAGACAAAGAAAATCCATTCTTTCATCTTCTCTTCCAACTCCAAATCTGGTGATAGATAATCACTATAATACTTTCCTTCCCGCATCACTTTGATCATATAATTTTGTAGACGGGGTAAGATATCCTCTTCTGAAATAGCCAAAAAACTTTGGAAGAAAAAATATACCAAAAAAGAGCTCTCAAAAGGTGGGATAGAGCCTCTCCATGTTTCAAACACTTCTTTTGTCTCCTCATCCATCTCTGCAAGAGCATGCAATCTCATACGAGCATCGAGTGAGCGCTTGGTATCGTGTGTGGAAAGGGTGTGCATCGTCGCTGGGAAAAGCCCAAAAATGGTTTGTATGCGATCATGAAATTTTTCATTAGAAATGGAAAACTGCAATGGATCTCCCCCCACTTCATTGAGCGAGGCAAGACTGCAGTAGCGGTAATTAAAGGTATCTTCAAAACCTTTCGCAAAAACTCCAGGTAAAATTTGCTGCAGCTCTAAAAACTCCTCTAGCTTTTCCTCTTTAAAAATCCTCTCTCCAGCAAAAGCTTCTGCCTCCTTTATCGCTCTTTTATCTCGCTTGTCTATGGACGTATCGCCATCAAGATAGGTTCGATAGATAGGAAAATGTGCGAAAAACTGCAGCAGCGCCTTTTTTGGTACCGACAACTTTTTTGCAAAACGCTCTACCTCTGCTGGCAAGTAGTGATTCAAATAAGAGATCTTCATCTCCGCAAGACTTTGCTCTTCCTCTCTATTTTCTTCAAAAAGTTTTACAAATATCCCCTCTCCACTTTTATCTAACAACACCTGATCAATTAAAAATAAGATGTCATATCCAACAGAGCCATCACAAGGAAGGTTCTCACGTATCTCCTCCCCATCTTGTACAATCTTTTCTAATGCAATATATAGATGAGGAAAATCTCTTGCTACTTTTTCTAAGAAGGCCTTTGGATATTTGAGTCCATCAATATGATCTACCCGAAATCCTTGAACAAAACCCTCTTCCACAAAAAAGCGTATCTTCGAAAAAAAGAGCTCATACAAACGCTCCTCTTCTATATTTATACCCACCATCTCACAAATATCGAAAAATCTTCGATAATTGATGTGCTCATGAATATTTCCTACCGTCCCAGGAAGAACAACATGCCCTTCCCCTTCTTCCCAAAAGATATCAAAGAATTTTGCATATTTTGAGCTCTCCCCTTTTTCCACCACATCTTTCCACCACGTATTCTCTAACGATGCTGCCATATGGTTGGGAACAATATCCATCATATGCTGGATAGATAATCGCTGACACTCTTTGCAAAATAAAATAAATTCCTCTTCTCCCCCCAGCTCTTTTGCAATCTCTAAAGGAGAAACAATCAAGTAAGGGTTCTCTGTGCCTCCTACCCGCTCAAAATAAGGGGAAGTGTATACCATCTCTATTCCAAGCTTTTGTAAATAAGGTAAAAGCTTGCGCGCCTTTGCAAAATCAAAATCTTTGGATAGCTGAAGGCGATAAGAGGATAACGGAATTTTCTTTTTCATAACTCCTCATTATAGTACTATTTTATTTATGCAGAAGATTCTTTTATTCCTTCTTCCTATTATTTTTCTTTTTGCTCGAAAAGAGGAGGTTGAGGCACTCTATAGCCAAATAGAAACTGATAATCTCACCAAGCTCTTTGCTTTTTATCATCTTCATAGTGACACAGAATTTGGAAATAGCGCATTAGATAGCGCCTTTTCGCTGATCAACAAACATCGAGAAGAAAAAATTGCCCTTACTACCATTCCCCTCTTCCACCGTATTGATTTGGGCAGCTTTTTAACAATGCTCACCAAACAACCAGAAGAAAAAGTACCCAAACTGGAAAAAGAGCAAATAGAGTTTATCGAAAAAATATCTAGTCACCTCCACCACCACCAGCTCAAAGGACACAAGGCTAAAAATATCAAAGAGGTGCTTGCCCTCCCCTCCCACCAAGTGGATTTAGCACGCGCTATCTTCTTATCACAATATGGCGATCAAATGGATCTTGTGAAAAGCTACGAAGCATCGCTCGACCTTTTTGCCTTATCTATCCTTGCACGACTTCCTAAAAACCCTACCAAAGACCAAACCATTGAGCAGATCTCCCACTTCATTTTTTATGAGATGCTCTTCCGCTTCCCTCCTCACTCCCTTTGGATCAAAGATATCGATACCTACACCTTCTTACCCTCCATTTTAGATAGCCGCCATGGTGTTTGTCTTGGTGTATCTATTCTCTACTTAAGCCTTGCACAAAGACTTGGAATCGACCTAACTATCTGTACCCCTCCTGGGCACATCTACCTGAGCTACACCAATGAAGCAGGAGAAGAGATCAATATTGAAACCACCGCTCGTGGTATCCATATTCCTACCAAACGCTACTTGAGCATCCAAACAAAAGAGATAGAACATAAAGAGCTGAAAGAAGTGATTGGCCTCTACCATATCAACGCCGCCTCCGTTTTTTGGCACGGCGATCGATATGAAAAAGCGATAGATCAATA
Source organism: bacterium (assembly GCA_022600215.1). Taxonomy (GTDB): domain Bacteria; phylum Chlamydiota; class Chlamydiia; order Chlamydiales; family 2-12-FULL-49-11; genus JAJACQ01. The sequence goes on along the minus strand of JAHZKV010000022.1, from coordinate 2,065 downwards.
CGAAGCTGCCCTAAAATATATGCCAAAAGATGTGCTTACACAAACTTTGCTTGGGTTTAACTGCCTACTGGCTGGTAAAGAAGCAAAGGGTAGATATTACTTAGGTCAAATAAAAGGAAAAAAAATTGCAGGCTCTATCACCTCTAATTTATGCGCCGAAGATTTTTTAAATGGCGATGTGGGAATGGAAGGGATCCAAGCTATCTATGAATCTGTCGATGAAACTCGCGAATCAATCATCCATAAACAAAAAGAGCTGATGAAAATTGTGGAAAAACATCCAAAATTTCGAGATGGAATCTTTCATATTGCGACCACATGGCTGCAGCTGGGGAGAAAAAAAGAGGCGCTGCAAGTCTTAGAAGGCTACCATAAAATTGATAGTAACAACCCTATCGTAGAATACTACCTCACCTACCTCAACATGGAAAGACTAAAACAAGAGCAAGCTTCTCGCCACTACAAAAAATTGTGCTTCTTATTAGCACAAGAAAAACATATGCCCGATGGCGTCAAAGATATGAAAAAGATGCTCAAAATGCAAGCCCTTTTAGATTAAGGACCCTCTTGCTTTAATTCTGTAAAAAGAGTTATAAATATTCAAGAAATTCAAAAGGGCTAACAGGAAACGAGTGAAAAATTAGTTTTCAGTGGGTTTTGGTGTATTTTGTTTCTTTTGATCTACATTTAGATTGGAGTTCCACTTTCTTGCGTGTACGCTCTTATTTGTCCATGTGTTCGTAATAGTATAGGGGTAGTCATCTTGTTCTCCCCCATCCATTACAATAAACACAGGAGCTGGGCCAAGCCATCCACCTGTATATTCGATATCACCAGGAGCAATCACCCATCTACTATCATCGTTTAAGACAATAATGCGTCCTCCGTCGAGGATCTCTTTAATAGTCCCCTTCATCGTTACGCGAGGGCTAGTCATCCCTTGATGTTTTCGCATCGCTTTTTGTGCAGGAGAAAGTGCTGCTACAGAGGTAAGTAAAAAAATAAAGGGTACTGCATATTTCATCATAGGCTCAGTCTACAAAAAAAAGATGTTAAAAAACAACTTGATTTTTCAAAAGAATCGTGTATGTAGAGATTATGTATACATCGGCGCAAGAAAGAAGAACGTGGAAGCGGGCTCCAGTAAAACGAGTTCAAAGTCTTTTGAAGGAAAACTCTGATCAAAAGATAGAGAGGATTTCTCATTTGGAGAAATCTGCCCTTTTAATTACCTACAAGCATTCCATGACTCTTGGGCGCCTCACTTTCTTAAAAAAGGCCACGACCTATCTACATTCAAAGGACCTACCCTTTTCCACGTTGCTCACCTTTGATCATACAAAAGATGGTTATCGAGGGATTTGGAGCTATTGCACGGGAAAGAGTGTTCCAAGATGGGACGTTCCACACTACAAAGCAATGGGGAGCTTTTTAGGGAAGATGCATCGCGCCGCTATCCATTATAAAGAAGGATCTTTGCAAGGCCTCCCAATCATCTTATCGTTAAAAGAAGATTACGCTCGGCTCAAGGACTCTTTACCTGAGTCTTTCTATCCCATCGCCAATCTCATAGAAGCGATAGAAGAAAAATGGCCCCTTTTCTTATCTACTGGCCTTGTTCACACCGACCTCTATCCAAGCAACGTCTTATTCCGTAGAGAAAAAGTTTCCGGCATTGTACAAAATCACCACATGAAAATCGATATCCTCCTCTACGATCTTGCCTCCATCGCTAAACACCTCTATTTTTCGGAGGAAAAAGACCAAAAAGAAAAAGAAGAAGCATTTTTTTCCTCCTATACTTCCTTATATCCTCTATCTGAAGAAGAGATCCTTGCAATCCCGGTACTTACAGCCGCTAAACTTCTCCAAAAAACCTTCCATTTGATGGACAAACACCTCAAAGATACTGCCTACAAAGAGACCTATCTCAACAGTGCCGCGATCGCTTTAATTCATGCAGAAAAAGCTCTACATCTATATGGATAATGATGTATATCTAGTAATATGAAAAATATATTACGACTTATCATTGCTCCCATTTCTTCCTTGATTACGATCATGA
>JAHZKV010000021.1 GCA_022600215.1 bacterium | reverse complement strand
TCTATACAAAAAATATGATATTGATGGTTTGTATGGAGAAAAACTAACTGCAACTAAACTGCAGCCATTTTCCCTTCAATATGAATAAATTCCAGCCTACCAAAATCTCAGAGATAAAAAAAATCTGGGAAGAAGAGAGCTTCGCATTAAAAAAAGCACTATCTCAAAATTTTTTGATCGATAACAACGTTGTGAAAAAAATTATAGACCATGCAGAGGTGCAACCAGGCGATACTATCTTAGAAATAGGACCAGGGTCAGGAGCACTGACAGTAGAGATACTACAGCGAGGCGCAACAGTCTATGCTGTTGAGTATGACAAAGATGTTTCTCACATCCTAAAAAAATACCTCTCTTCTAATCCCAACTTTCATCTAATCGAAGGAGATATTCTCAAGCAAGACCTCTCATTTTTAAAAGCTCCTGTAAAAATCATCTCCAACCTACCTTACCACATCACCTCTCCTATCATCGCAATGATTGCCGACTACCTCGATACCTTCACATCCGCAACCTTGATGGTACAAAAAGAGATGGCCGATCGAATCCTAGCAGAGGCACCATCAAACAACAGAAGCTCTTTCTCCATCTTCACCAGCTACTACTTTGAAAAAAAGGCCCTCTTCCTCGTCAAACCTGGCAGCTTTACACCAAAACCAAAAGTAGACAGTATCATCCTCTCCCTTATCCCCAAAAAAGAGCTTCCACTAGCAGACCCTAATCCCTTCTTCGACTTTGTAAGAAAAGCCTTTTCCCAAAAAAGAAAAATGATCTCCTCCACCATCAAAGATCAACCCATCGCACAAACACTGAAAAAAAATGGAAGCAACCCTAAGGCTCGCCCAGAAGAGCTCTCACTAGAGCAGTTCTTAGCGCTATACAAAGCTCTGACGTAAGGTCCATCATAAAGATCTTCCCTAATAGTAGATGTTAGGCCGTTTTGATTTTACGACGTCGGAAGAAAAGGAGAAGGCCTAAAAGAAAAATTACAGAAGATTTAGGGTAAGAAGCAATAATTTTGATAAGAGCATTAAAGAATCCTTCTACAACAAAAAGAAGCTTGTAGGAGAGGGCATGGTCGGCAAAGAGAGGTGCTTGATGAATCGGGGAGCCTTTTGCATCATAAACATCGAGCGACGCAACAAGGTCACCAGGTTCAATAGGATTTTCCTTTTCCTCCCAATTGATTTCGACCTTTACCTCTCCTTCTTCTGAGGGGAAGTAAGTAAGAATTACATCTTCTTTTAAAGAGGCGGCAAGCTTCTTATTAGCCCAGGGATAGTCCCCGTAAAACTTAGACTCAGTAGCATTGAAAAGAATACGCTCCACTTTCTTTTCTTCAAAAGCGGCATTAAAAAGCTTCCTACAATCGTCGTACAAGTGCTCTCCTGTCTCTGCTTTATTCACAACAGTGATAATACTACGAGCATTTTTCTCTCCAAAAGCCGCAATATTTCGCATAGCACGTCGATGATAACCAGTCTTCCCACCAAGGATGGCCGGCACAAAATACCTACTATCTCTATCAATCAATTTATTACCTGCCGTCAGTTCTCTTTTTGGAGAGTGATGCGTTTTCGGGATAGTGTAGTTGCAGGTAGAGAGGATCTGCCTTAAAAAAGGGTAACTCATCGCTCTTTGTAAGATAATAGCAAGATCATGAGGGGAGGTGTAATGTTCAGGATGATGAAGACCATGCGGATTATTAAAATGAGTATTCTTGCAGCCAATTTTCCGTAAATAGACATTCATCTGAAACATAAACTCTTCAATAGTAGGAAAAAAAGTCATAGCCAAAACATTAGCCGCATCATTTGCAGAACGCAGTATCAACCCATAGAGCAGATCTTCAATAGAAAGCCTCTCTCCTCTACGAAGATACATCGTTGTTCCATCACTCTCCAAAAGATAGGGAGGTAAAGAAAAGTTGCTTTCTACTTTCTTTTTTTCTGTGATAACCTGAAGTGCTTCAGGCATAGAGGCTACCTTCATCTCTTTATCAAAGGAGCACTCCTCCATAATGAATAATGCCGTCGCAATTTTCGTAACACTTGCCGGCAAGATCTTACGATCCATGTTCTTCTGGTAAAGGACTGCTCCTGTCTTCTCATTCATCACGCAGGCACAAGGAGCACTAATATCGACCGATAATTGCTTTGCAAAGAGAAACAGGGGAAGTAAAAAAAATTGCAAGAATCTCATAAAATAATCGTACTAACTAAATCTAATAAATTCAAGAAGTACTATTTTTTTGGGAAAAAAATTAAAAAAAAGAGTATGCATAAAATGCCCTGATCACTATGTAGGAATTTATAGACGAGGAAGGAATATTTCTTCTCGATATAAAACCAAAGGATGGTCATGATAAAGCCGGAAAAACTTGAAGAATACTACGAATTATTCCTTCAGGACCCAACTTACTGGGTACAAGATGGCGTTGTAGAGGTTGATTTAGAGATGCTCAAAGAATGGAGCCTTTTAAATCAAAGCGAAGAAGAAGAAAAGCTTCTTCAAGACCAATTCCCTTTCTATTTTCATGTTCTAGAGAACAACTCTAAAGTAACTCTCTTTAATAACCAATTCATTGTATGGATCGTCCCTGATATGGTAGATGAAACACCATGCACCACGGTTATGATTGCGTTGATCAAAGAAGAGAACCTAAAATTAGAGATTGTTTACAAGACCAAAGGCGTATATAACACTCCAAAGTATGTGCTAAAGACACTTCGCCACTTCCTTACAGAAGTAATTGATACAGAAGAGGAAATTTCCTCGTTCTTAGAAGGTTAGACTTTTTCCTGTCGGAGCGCAACTCTTAGTGCACATATGGCATAAATCTCATCATCACTAAGCTTTGCTTGATTATCTAAACGATACAACTCTATGATATCTGCTAAGTAATTGACCTTTTCATGTAACAATTTACCATGAATATTACTAAGAACTGCCTGCAAATGCTCACGACCGCCTGGGTATGTTGTAAGAATTTCCTCTACTTTCTCTTCGAATGTTTTTGGCTTTTGTGTTTGCACAAAAACAGTAAAAAGAGAGGACTCTGTAGCTATTAGCGCCCCACCCATGATTACTGCAGCAGCTGCAATAGCTGGAGCTGCTGGAATTGTCGAACAAGCTGCTAATGTAAGAAGAGCAACAGATACAGCAGAACTTCCACCGAGAATAATCCACCTATTTTCTTGACATATGTTACGATCAAATCCACCTCTTGCAAGGTTAAGAGATCTAGCACTACAATCAGACATAATTAAAAACCCACTATTTATTATTAACAATTATAATTATAACAAAAAGAGATTATATTTTAATACAATTTTAACGAAACACTTAACGCACTCATCCTTAAATATTTACGCTATATTTTTTTAGATAAAAGTAAGATATTTGCTCCATCTTGGTAGCGATAATCTATCAAATCCACCATTTTTTTAATAAAATGGATGCCTAAGCCTCCAATCTCTTGAGAAGCAAGGTCTTGAGGGGGGGAGACCTCCTCCTTCTCAAGGGGGTTAAAGGGCACCCCTCTATCCTTTAATTCCACGACAATATGCTCACCAGAGTCATCTAAGCTACAGCCAATTTCAATAATTCCAGAAGGGGTTTGGTAGGCATAGTGGATAATATTCACTACCGCCTCCTCTAAAGCAACCTCAAATTTCTTCCCTTCTTTAGGGCATATAGAAGAGTTATAAATCACCGTTCTCATGTAATTCATAATGCTATCTAAGCTAGATAAAATGGCTGGAAAGACTTTAGTATCCAAAAGGGGGTAGAGACCTATTTTTTTATACTTCTACTACTCTTTAATAAACGAGATACAATTTTTTTAGCAAGGCGGTTATACACAGGATCGAAAGATTCTGCTTTAGCACCCTCTTCAGAGTCAAGCTGGCCTAAAGAATATTGCAAAATACTCTCTTCTCCACCAAAAGCATCCTGAAACTGAACACTATCTTTAACCGTCGGGTTTACAAAGTCATAGTCGGCTCTAGCGCTAATATAAAATGGCTCAATTACTGTCTCGCCCGTTGCAATCTCTATCAGCTCAACCTTTGCAACCACTTCACGCATTCCTTCGGCAGGATAATAGACATGCAGGTTTTCATTCGTCACAGGATCCCTATCCCACATAAAACTAATATGAGAGTTGTCATCCTTATCCACGCTTACCTTCAAAGCATACTTTGCTCCGCTATCGCGGTAGTATAAGGAGTTACTCTGCGACATTTCTCGAGCCAAATAATTTCTAAGTAATCCATTTGGGTCCTTTTTAATCACAGGAATAGAGGTGGTAATCACAGTGCTACCATTAATATTTAGGGCAGCGTCCTTATACCTACAGCTAGATAGTGCAAATGCAGAAAATACTAGTAGTCCAATTCGTTTCATTATTGCAATCCTATCAATAGGTCTTCTTCGTCAGCATCGCTTCCACCAGTTAAGCGAACATCCACGTCCCACAGGCGCTCTTTAGCAAAGCGCGCATACTTTGACTCAGGATACTTACTCAATAAAGAGCGCAGATACATTTCCGCAGCATCCTTCTTATCTTTTTTCTCATAATAGAGAGCCGTTTTATAGACATCTTCAGCGAAAAGATCCACTATCTCAATCATCGCTTCATCCATCATAAGCTTCCATTTGCTGTTTGGGTAAGCAGCACTAAACTTCTTTTTGGTAATTAGAGCAAATTCATAGCACTTCGGATCTAGATAATCTGATTTAATTTGTGCCTTATATGCTTTTACAATATTGATATAAGCTTCTTGTGCAATTGGAAGATTGGAAAATCTTCGAATAAGCGTTGTATAAGTCTCAATTCCTTCCTCGAAATATTCATCCACAATTTGCATGTTAGCTTTTCTAAACATTGCTTTTGCGGCCACTTCTGATCTAGGCAGTGTCAATATCACCTCATCATAGAGTTGATATGCTTCTTCCCACATAGATTCCAATCTTGGAAGTTTAGAGGAACCAAATAGGTGACCATAGTGGCCCTCTTCAAATTTTTTCGCTATAAAGAATTTATAGTGCATCGCCGCTTCTGTAAAGCGAGAGTTGCCACTTCGAGATAAAAATGCGCTAAAGGCTCTATTTGCTAAATCTGGATCGCCTTTACGGTAGTAAGCTACACCTCTATAAAAGTACATATCCTTCAAGAAAACAGACTCAGGATATCTCTTAAGCAAAGGCCGAGATTTACTCACCACAGCGGACCATTTTTTTCCGTTATATAATTCTTTTACCTGCGCAAATTCCTCTTCTTCAGAAGCAAAAAGGGCGCATGAAAGGCTCATCAGAGCAAATAAATATTTTTTCATAAGTTAGGATGATACCTCCTCTTCTTCTATAATGTCAAGTACCGTTGCAAGAGATTTGCACGCCACTTTCATTTCCTCACTAGGATCAACACCCTTTGTCTCTTCAATATAAATTTTGGCAACAGAGGCCTTTTCTTGAAGAAAAGTTACCTCTAAAGGACGAGATCCAGGAAATTTTTTAATTGTCTCTTTAAATAACAACACTCCCTTCATCGTCAACTTCTCTAAATCCAAATGTACTTTTACAGGAATCATTTGACGCTTTTCTTGTTGCTGAAAGCTCACTCTTTTTTTACTCATCCTCGTTGCCTTTTTAAAACTTGCCTCTATATCTTTCTCTTTTTCTTCTATATCTTCAAGTTTAAATAAATCCTTACAGGAAAGACGAATCGCACCATCTTTTTTCTCCGCTGCAACCACCCCTAGGTACAAGACATTTTCCTCTAATATATCCGCCACTTTTTCATACAAATCAGGCCAAATAGGTAAATCAAAACGTTGATCATCCCCACTTCCCACACAAATAGCAAACTTCTTTTTAGTTCGTTGAGAAATACGTACATTGACCGCATCCATCACAAAGGCAATTTTACAAACATCTCCATGTTCTGCCTGTAAAATCTCGCTATAGGTTTTACAAGAAAGGCGCTCTACCGCTTCTTTATAACTTCCCAGCGGGTGGCCCGTAACATAAAAGCCGAGGAGTTCCTTTTCATATTTGAGTTTTTCTAAGTCTTCAAACTCATCCACCTCTATTTGACTACTTCCAGCAGAAGACTCCATCTCCTCCCCGTCAAAAAAGTCTAAAATACCCTTCTGCTTTTCTTTTTTCAACTTCGCAATACGATCAAAATTTTCCAGCAAATAAACATGCAAACCCTTACGAGTTTCCCCAGTAAAATCAAAACACCCACAAAGGATAAGGTTTTCTACCATCTTCTTCCCAACAGAAGAAAAATCAATGCGCGTTAAAAAATCTTCTAAAGAAGAGAAAGTTCCATTTTTCCTACGCTCTGCACAAATTTCGAGCACCACGCCTTCCCCAACGCCTTTAATTGCAGAAAGAGCAAAGCGAACACCCGCATCCGTTGCCACAAAGTAAGGATATGATTCATTAATATCAGGAGGGAGCACCGCAATATCTAAGCTCTCCGCCTCCGCAATATGCTTAGATACCTTAGATATATCTTGCATATCAGAGCTCATCAGCCCCGCCATCCACTCATAAGGGAAGTTTGCCTTCAGATAAGCGGTAACATAACTAATATAGCCATATGCTGTCGCGTGTGATTTGTTAAATCCATAGGAAGCAAATTTTTCTACCTTTTCAAAAATAGCAATCGCAATGTTTTCATCGACCCCTTTTTCTTTCGCTCCGTTTCTAAACTTCTCCTTTTGGCGATTCATCTCTTCATGATCTTTCTTACCCATAGCGCGGCGTAACACATCACCTTCTGCAAGCGAATACCCTGCAAGAAGGGAAGCAATCTGCATCACCTGCTCTTGATAGACCATAATTCCATAGGTTTCTTTTAAAATATCAACAAGACCTTCATGGTCATATTCAATTTTCTCTTTCCCATGTTTTCTACTAATAAAAGATGGGATCATCTCCATTGGACCTGGACGATATAAAGCACCTACCGCAATAATTTCTTCAAAATGATCTACATGAAGCTGCCTTACTAAATCTTGCATCCCTGCAGATTCCAACTGAAATATCCCCGCAGTCTTACCCTGGTTGAGTAACTCAAAAGTTTTTTTATCATTCAGCGATAAATTCACCCAGTCTAAATCAATTCCTTTATGAGTAGAAATAGCATCGACCGTTTTTTGGATAGAGGTAAGTGTCTTTAACCCCAAAAAGTCAATCTTCAACATCCCCACTTTTTCTACTGGCTTCATTGAAAATTGGGTGACAAGCAAGTCGGTATCTTTTGCGTTACAAACAGGAATAAGCTCCATCAATGGTCTTTCCGAAATAATGACACCAGCAGCATGTACCCCTGTATTTCGAACACTTCCTTCCAATTTTCTAGCAAGCTGCAT
>JAHZKV010000020.1 GCA_022600215.1 bacterium | reverse complement strand
CATTTACAAGAGTTTAAAAACTCCAAAAAACTTGCAAATTGTAATCTTAATGCCCTTCAAGACTCCCTCTCTTTCTTTCAAGAGGCTGTGCAAAATGCAAACTTCGTTCAAAGCCAAAGAGTCTATCAATCTCAAAAAGAGCTCCTTACGAGGCTCCCTGAGCTGGAAAAAGAGCAAGATATCCTAGCAATACCCATTGCCATCAAGGCCTTTTCTTTTTTCCGCCATTTTGTCACGATTATCGTGGATAAGAGGGCAGGAATCATCGAATTTTACGATCCTCTAGGCTTCTCCACCTCTCAGTACAAAAACGCCATCTTATGGGGCCCAAAATGCCCTAAAAAGGAGCTTTTATCGCTCTCTACTCTCCTAAAAGCTATCCAGGAGAAGTATGGGATAGAAAAAGTGGTAGAAAACACCACCATCCATCAAAAAGATCCAAATCAGTGTGCTCTTTTTGTCTTTGATCGCATCTATAAGCGAGGTGTATTGGATATGTCCTTTGAAGAAGCCTCAAAAAAGCCTCTTTGCTCCTTGCAAGGCTATATTTACGCGTAACTCATTTATTTACAGCCTGTTACCTAGACTAACCTTAATAAGTATATAAAAATAACTTTAATTATGCTATAATTACACCACTTAACAATAAAAAGAGGGTTTATTATGGACGCAATGCAAATACAAAAAATTCACCAAGCAAACTACAAAAATCTAGCTATGGCTAGCCCAGACAAACATGTAATAGTGGTGAACACCAGCAAGAAGGGTCTCCCACAATTCCAAGAATTTACCAAAGTAAGAGCAGCCCTTACCACAAAAAGGTTTGGCGCCAATGCTCACCTATTATTTGGAGCAGACGCTGCAAGCCACCTACAAACATTACGAAGCAGGCTTGTATATGAAATTGACCAAAGAAGAAGAAGAACAAGACAAGATGTGGAAACAAAATCAGCAGCTATTGCCAAAATTGATCTAATTCTTGGAAAACACGGCAAGGCACCAACAACTACCAATAAAGTAGCTGATACAGATCCCGAGTTAATCTTAAAAGCTGCTGCTCATGGATTACCATCCATATATGATCATGAAAGACCTCCAACACCCCCTCCTCGCACAAGAAGAGTAACTGTAAAATAAGCAATAGCGAGCCTCCTGGCTCGCTTTTTTTAGGTGTTTACTTTTTAGCCCCCTCCTGCTATAGTTTTTTCTTATGAAAAAGAAAAGATGTGCGGTAGAGATCCCAAGAAATGAAGATTTTCCCCTCTGGTATCAAGAGGTAATCAAACTTGCAGACCTTGCAGAGCATTCTGCAGTAAGAGGATGTATGGTAGTCAAGCCTCGAGGGTATGCCCTTTGGGAGCGTATGCAAAAGGTACTTGATAGCAAATTTAAAGAACGAGGCGTTGAAAATGCCTATTTCCCCCTCTTTATCCCTTTAGAATATTTAGAGAAAGAAGCAGAGCACGTAGAGGGCTTTGCCAAGGAATGTGCTATAGTCACGCACACACGTCTAGAGCAAGATGAAAATGGTAAGCTTATCCCCGCCGGAAAGCTTGAAGAACCCCTAATTGTACGACCTACCTCTGAGACCATTATTGGAGAAAGCTTTGCTAAATGGGTACAATCGTACCGCGATTTGCCCCTCAAGATCAATCAATGGTGCAACGTAGTAAGATGGGAGATGCGACCAAGGCTCTTTTTGCGTACCGCAGAGATTTTATGGCAAGAAGGTCACACCGTTCATGCTACAGCAAAAGAAGCTCGAGATTTTGCTCTTGAAATCCAAGAGCTTTATGCAGATTTTGCAGAAAACTACCTTGCTATTCCTGTAATCAAAGGGGAAAAATCAGAAAACGAACGCTTTCCTGGAGCAGAAAATACCTATACCTTTGAGGGGATGATGCAAGATGGAAAGGCTTTACAGCTCGGTACCTCTCATTACATGGGACAAAACTTTGCCAAAGCTGGAGGAATTAAATTCCTCAATAAAGAAGGAAAAGAAGAGTTTGCTTACACTACTTCATGGGGAGTAACCACTCGTATGATTGGAGCCCTTATTATGACCCACGGAGATGACAATGGAATGATCATTCCTCCAAGAATTGCAGCAAAACATGTTGCGATCATCCCGGTACTCACCAATGCAGAAAAAAATGCGGAAGTGCTCGATTATTGTAATAAGATTGCAAAGACCCTTCGCAGCAAAACATACCATGGAGAAGCTATTGGCGTTGACATTCTTGATGATGATCGTCGTGCAGGAGAAAAGGCATGGGATGCTATCAAGAAAGGATATCCGCTACGCATTGAGATTGGAGCAAGAGATATAGAATCAGGGAAAATGCCAGTTTCTAAACGCACAAAAGAAAAACAAGACAAAGAATTTCTTTCTCTCTCCGAAATAGAAGAAAAAATTTCCGACCTACTAGATGATATTCATGGCGAATTGTTCCGAAAAGCAGCGCTTCACCGAGAAGAAAACACCATCGCAGTGAATAGCTTAGAAGATTTTGCCAAAGCAGTGAAGGGAGAAGATTTTCCTGGAAAGTTTATCAAAGCTGGATATGGCGGAAGCAAAGAGATGGAAGACAAAATCCAAAAAGAGTATGGCGTAACCATTCGTTGCATTCCAAATAAGCAACCAGAAAATGTGGACGACTGTATTTTTGAAGGAAAAAAAGCTCCTGTAGAAGCAATTTTTGCTAAGTCCTACTAAGAAATTTCATCAATCTCTATCATCCACTAATAGAATGTCTTTATTTTTCTGAACTTTTTTTGATAAATGCTTATAATTTGAACTACTAACGACAGATTTCTCGCTTTCTTTCTCTAAATGCACCCTTGCCTTGCCAGCAATCTTTCCACCGTCTTTTGCAGCTTCCTTATTTTCAATAAAACCTCTTGCATCTCTCTGTATAGCTATTTCATTTGTTGAAGCTTCCCCTAACATATTAAAAATTAATTCAAGATCAGTCATATGATCTCTTAAATTTTCATTTTTTAAATTTTTTATCTTCTTATGCTCAAAAGGTTTTACCCCAAAAGTAGCCTGAGATATTTCTGCTGTTAAAATTGCATATTCTTTTTGTTCCCTAACCCCTCTATTTTGCCATTCATTGGTAAGCTTTTCCCTTACAGTAATGCTTTGCAGCCTTTTATCAATCCAGTCATCTGGATATCCCTTATCTTTATAAAGAGAGCGCATTCTTTTAGATGCAATCTCAGGATCTTCAATCTCCTGAATTCTTTCAAAACCTACTTTTGCTAACCATCTTTTTAAAGGTTCAACCTTAGGGGAGGCAATTGACTGTATGACCCGAAACATTGTCTCAGTACTACATACATCTGTTAGATACTTCTTTCCATCAGACGATTCTAATTTCAGTTGTACGACTTTTTCGTACAACTCAACAAATCCCTCTTGCTTACTTAGCTTTCTTTTTAAATCTGACCAATATCTTCTTGGGCTTGACGTGTTTGTTAAAACACTAACCACATCTATTATAGAAAAATACCACTCATCTTTATAAAGAATTTTTCTAATTCTTTTCCCATTAAAAACTGCAATTTTTATCAATTCTTGCTTTTCTTTATCCATAAGTAAACCCAATATGTTTAAGAGATATTGTAAAAAATTTTCTCAATAAAACTCAAGAATTAATAAATTATAAATCCTACATGGAAGAACCATTAAAAACTTCGCTCATCTTATGTGCTAGCTCTTTTTTAACAGCTATTAATGCGTTCTCATCTTGAAAAAGCGGTCCTGTATACAATTGCATAGACTCCACCACTTTAGTCCCCTCAAACAAAGGAGCAAGCTGCTCAAAATCTGGCATGGTGAGCATAATACTCCCTTGGTGCAAATACCCCCCTCCTTTTCGCCGCTGTGCAGCTCCTGCTAGTTTTTTATCATCCAGCATAATGTCGTAGCGAGTAGGCTTTGCAAAGCAAAAGTGTTTGCATACATCGTCCAAAGGGACGGGTTCTTCGGGAAGTAAAGAGAAAGATCGATCCCCTACCACTTGCTGAAGGGCTTCTATCACCCTCTCATTCACAAACTTATAGCATTCCATCACATCCTCAAAGTAGCCCGCATGCTTTTTCGGAACAAAAACAGAAAAAGCAAAGTCCCACACATGAAACAAAACGCCACCGCCAGTAGGTCTTCTTGCAAAATCAAACATCTTATGTCCAGCCCCCATCACTTTAGCAGGATCGACAAAGACTCCATGGGTGAAGCTTGGTTTTGCAAATTCATAAAAATGAAGAATGGGATCATCCCCCTCTTTTAAGGAAAGAAGCATCTTTTGATCCTTCTTCATTAAAAAAGAAGCTCCACCTTTTCCACTATTTTCTATCTTCCACATAAAACAAAGTTTAGCTCCTTTTCCTATAAATAAATAGAAGAAATAGGAAAAACCTCTTGTAGAAAGATCGACGATAATTTACAAGAAAAGAAAAAGCTGCTATCATAGGGTTGTGGCGCTAAGAAAATATTTAATGAGGAAGTTCTTATGTTTGATAGGTTTACAAGTCGTTCGAAACAAGTGGTAAAGCTTGCAAAGCGAGAAGCTTTGAAGTTAAATCACTCCTATTTAGGGACGGAACACTTGGCCTTAGGTCTGATGAAGCTAGGCCAGGGAATTGCAGTCCACGTTTTGCGCAAGTTAAATCTTGACTATGACACCTTACTTGCTGAAGTAGAGTTAGTAGTAGGATATGGGCCTGAGATCCAAGTTTATGGAGATCCTGCTCTTTCTGGAAAATGTAAAAAATGTTTTGAGCTTGCAAATGAAGAAGCGCTTGCCCTCAACCACAACTATGTAGGAACCGAGCATCTTCTTTTAGCGCTTATTCGCCTACAAGATGGTGTAGCAGCACAAATTTTAGAAAATCTTGGGGTAAACCTCAAAGAAGTTCGTAAGGAGATCCTCAAAGAGCTGGAAACTTTTAATCTACAAGTTCCCCCTGTATCTTTAGGGAGAGATAATGCAAATCAAAAAAGATCAGAAAGTGGCTCACAAGGCAATGAAAAAATGCACGCCCTTAAAGCATATGGACATGATCTAACCGAGCAATGCCGTGAAGGGAAACTCGATCCAGTGATTGGACGATCCAAAGAAGTAGAGCGTCTCTTATTAATCCTTTGTCGCCGAAGAAAAAACAACCCCGTACTCATTGGAGAAGCAGGAGTTGGTAAAACAGCGATTGTAGAAGGGCTTGCCCATGCAATTGTCAACAGCGATGTACCAGAAAATTTAGCAAAAATGCGTCTAATCTCTTTAGATTTAACCTTAATGATTGCCGGAACAAAATACCGTGGGCAATTTGAAGAGCGTATCAAAGCAGTGATGGATGAGGTGAAAAAGCTTGGAAATATCCTACTTTTTATTGATGAGATCCACACTATTGTAGGAGCAGGTGCAGCAGAAGGAGCTATTGATGCCTCTAATATCTTAAAACCAGCCCTTTCTCGTGGAGAGATTCAATGTATTGGAGCAACTACCCTTGATGAGTACCGCAAGCATATTGAAAAAGATGCCGCCCTTGAGCGTCGTTTCCAAAAGATCTTAGTAGCACCGCCAAGCAATGAGGAAGCGATCCAAATCTTGGGTGGTCTAAAAAAGAAATATGAAGAGCACCATAAGTGTATTTATACCGATGAAGCAATAAAAGAAGCTGTTATTCTTTCTGATCGATATATTGCAGGGAGATTTTTGCCAGATAAAGCGATTGATTTAATGGATGAGGCAGGAGCAAAGGCACGTATTGGCGTGATGCATCAACCATCAGAGCTTGGCGATTATGCAAAAGAGATTGAGTCCTTAAGAATTGCAAAAGAAGAGTCTATTTCTAACCAAGAGTATGAAAAAGCTGCAAAACTTCGCGATCAAGAAAAGCAACTTCGTGAAAAGCTCGATAGCGTAAAAGATACATGGGAAAAAAGCAAAGAAGAGCAAAAAGTGATTGTAGATACCGACGATATTGCTTCTATCATTGCAAAGCAAACAGGTATCCCTGTCTCTCGCCTTACTGCGGAGGAGACTGCGAAAATCTTACAAATGCAAGAGGTCTTAAAAAAGAAAGTAGTTGGGCAAGATGATGCTTTAGACACCGTCTGTAAAGCGCTTCGTCGCTCACGAGCAGATATTAAAGATCCTAAAAGACCAATTGGGTCCTTCCTTTTCCTTGGACCAACAGGGGTAGGAAAGACTCTTTTAGCGAGAAATTTAGCAGTGGAGATCTTCGGTGGTGAAGACGCTCTTATCCAAGTAGACATGACCGAGTACATGGAGAAATTTGCCGTTTCAAGAATGACAGGATCCCCTCCAGGATATGTAGGACATGATGAAGGCGGTCAGCTGACCGAGCGAGTAAGAAGACGTCCATACTCTGTAGTTCTCTTTGACGAAGTAGAAAAGGCTCACCCAGATGTAATGAATATCCTCCTTCAGATTCTAGAAGAAGGAAGGCTCACCGACTCCCTTGGTAGAGAGGTAGACTTTAGAAATACCATCATCGTGATGACCTCTAACCTCGGCTCTGATTTGATCCGTAAGACTACAGAAGTTGGCTTTGGAGTAGATATGGAGAAAATTAGCTTTACCGCTATGAAAGAAAAGATCCAAAAAGCGCTAGAAAAGCACTTCAAACCAGAATTCCTTAACAGGGTCGATGGCACAGTGATCTTCCGCTCTTTCGAAAAAGATCAGCTAGTAAAAATTATCGATATGGAAATTGGCAAACTATCTGAAAGACTTGCCCGTAAAAATATTAAAATTGAAGCTCCTCAAAAGGTAAAAGAGTTCTTAGCAGAAAAAGGGTATCGCCCAGAGATGGGAGCGCGCCCAATTAGACGTGCCGTAGAATTCCATCTAGAAGATCCACTCTCTGAGATGATCTTGAAAAATCCAAAAGCATCTGGAACCTTTGAAGTAACCTTAAAAGGAGATACGCTTGAAATTCTTCCCAAAAAAGAGAAGAAAAAGAAAGCTGCTCCTGCAAAAGTAGCAGATAAAAATTAAAAAAAAGGGGGCATGCCCCCTTTTTTTACTAGTCTATTGATGCTTTAAAATCGCCTTGAACTTCTTTCGTCATTTCTTGCTTTTGTGTTACATAACTTATTGCCGCAAGAATCATCACTAAAAAAATTGCCGCTACCACTCCAACAGGCCCATAAGATACACCTCTTGCAAAAAATTCTTTTGATTTAACTACTGTCATGTTCCTTGCTTGAGCACGAATTTGCTTCATACACTCTGTTGCTG
>JAHZKV010000019.1 GCA_022600215.1 bacterium | reverse complement strand
CTTATTTCATAAAAAAATCTTTTGCTTAAAATAAGTATTTCAACAGCAATATAAACTTTTTAAAGTCTTCTGATTCTCTCTTCGGAAGCAATATTTTCTTTAGATAGCCTCTTGCTAAAAAACCAAAAAAGGGTGAAAATAAAATAAATTTTTTATAAAGGGCTCTATTCTATGTCAATTACCAAATATATTGATCAACTTCTTCCTGCCACTACTGCCGCCTCTTTGTACACATCAAGAAGTGCACTTAAAGAGCAAGAGAGCGGGAAAAACCCGTTTACTTACCTTCCAACCCTTATTGCTGAGCAGATGGTATTGTGGAAAGCGATAGAAATATCCACCAACAAGAAATTTTTTTGGATCAAAATAAGCTGCATAGCTGGGACATCTCTTGTCTATGTCGCAGCAACCGCAAGAGTAATCGCAAAGGAGAATCTTTCTAACTCTACCGATTCAGCGCTTGAAGTGTGCATACGCAAAGTGCATTCTTTGTTTGTCTCCTACAACCAAAATCAGCAAACAATTTCTCGAGTAACTTCTTTTGCGGCCTATCTATTTCTTGTAAGAAAAAGACCTATTGCCGCGTCTTTTGGTTTAGCAGTGCTAACGCTCTATGAAATTCGAGTGCATACGGATTATATCCCCGACAAGGTGCAAAGGCGTTTCCTTGCGATCCTTACAAAAGTAGAAAGGGTAGCGTTTTTCTTTACCCTCTCTGGAAGCAAGCTATTTTATGTAGCAATCCTTCATATCAATGTTTTCTTTCCTCACACCACCTTATTCCTTACAGGAAACAGACGAAGAAAACTTGAAGGCGATATACAACATAAGAAATTAGTGCGTCAGTGTCTGCAAACACCGAACGCGCCATTACAAATACAATATGATTATGTGCTAAAGGACCCAGCAGCTATTACTGTTTGCTCCACTACTGTCCCTCAATCAGGAGCGGCCATCAAAAAACAAATAGCAGCTCTTTTGGAAGAAATTGAAAAAGAGGAGGGGGAAAGAGATTTTCTAACAAGACTACTTCCTTATTTAACAGATGAAGACGAGCGAGTACTACTTGAAGAGGCATGGTTTAGAGATCCATCGTCAGAGAGATTGGCACAGATTGCAGAAGAACTGCAGGGGATGTATAGGACTGAGCAAGATGCTCAAGCACTTACTATTCCAGAACAGGAAAGAAGAAGAATTCCTGCACTACAAAGACGATATGATAATGCTTTGGAAAGATGGGCTTCTCCTGTTGTATATCCAGGCTCAGCAGAAGAGTACCTCGACAGGAGAAAAAGAGAACTCCTTTCCTCTTGTACAGCCCCCTTCTATTCTGTGCTAGATCAACTAGATGCAGGGACCTTTAGGCAAGGAGGAACTCTTGATAAGGAAGATATGCTGCAAAAAATTACTTTTTTAGTGCAGGAAGCAGAAATGCTGTTGGCATATAAAGAAACAGACCAAGCACACCTTCTCCTTTTAAGAACTATGGAAAATGCGGACTTTTGCGCGGCGGCTATAAACTATAACATAAGCCAACAAGTAGCCCTTTGTGATCGTTTTAAGCCTGGAAGAAATACCTTAACACAAAGAATATATGCCATTTTACAGCGACACCGTACCAACCAAATCTACAAGATGAATGTTGCTATTGCGCATAGAGTGGCCAGCTACTTTTTTCAAGGAGATCCTCTTGTTCAAATTTCTCATGATAATCATGTGGTACAGCATTTAATGGGAGTAGAGGGCATTGAAGAAAATCCTCACAAAGATGCACAGCAAAAACCACTCAATCTAAAAAGATATGCTATCTTAAAGTTTTGGAAGGTCCTCCTTGCAGGAAGAGAAACGTACCACCGTTTTATCCATCCAGATGCCATTATTGATCATGTATTGGAGAAAATACAGGAAAATGAAGAATTGCGAGAAAATGTCAATGAGTGGAAAGCAAAATTTCCTACAACAGGAACGAAAGAGTTGCGTGCAACGATTAAGCTTTTGCTAATAGACATAGGTGTATTAGCTCCTGCCAGAAGTACCCTTGCAGGTAAGATAGCACATTGTACCAGATATTCCCCTGTTTTTCATACTGTGGCTAGACACTTTTTATTTATACCACCAGTTATGCGATAAGCTCTTTCTGTAAATAAAAAATTATTTTATACTGAAAATTTACTTTTTAGAAAAAGCGAGGCAAAAATTGCTTGGGGTATTTTTAGATACAGAGACAAATGGTTTAGATTGGTCTGTTCATAGTATATTAGAGATTGCGTTTGTGATCATTAATGTAAAAACGGGAGAAAAGATAGCTTCCTATCAAGCCATGCAAAAACTCAGCAGCGAAATGTGGGCAAAAGGTGATAAAGATAGCCTTGCCTATACCAAGATCACGCAAGAAGAGGTAGAAGAAAATGGAAAGGAAAAAGAGGTAATTCAAGAAGAGATCCTCACCCTTTTTAAAGAGCATAATATACATCGCGGAAAAGCAGTCTTTATTTGTCAAAACCCAGGGTTTGATCGCTCTTTTTTTAGTACTTTGGTAGATATAAAAACGCAGGAAGAATTAGGCCTCCCCTATTATTGGCTAGACTTAGCTTCTATGTATTGGTCAAAACGGATTGTTGAGCATACAACTTACCATTTCTGTATTTCAAAAGATGCTATTGCCGAGTACTACCACCTACCTCCAGAAAAAAAGCCCCATCGAGCGATGCAAGGGGTAGAGCATCTTATCGAATGTTATAACTCTGTTGTTGGGTATCCAAAAACAAATGCTCAATAATATGTTTTGGACGAATATTCACCTCAAAAGCAGAG
>JAHZKV010000018.1 GCA_022600215.1 bacterium | reverse complement strand
GATAATAGCATAAAATTAAATTTAACACTCACATCAGGTAATTGGTCCACCCACACTGAAGTAGTGCGTGATGAGGACACCATTCTTAGTACAGTGCCTATTCAAGGTTGGATAGAAGAAATAATTAAGCAACAAGCAGTAAATCATTTCTGCGCACGTCGCACTGATAATGATAGACCAGTTCGAAATTGGTCCCTTGTAGCAACTCCATCTACTACCATAGATATGCGGATAACAGATGGACTTAGTGGTTTTACAGCATGCTTACAAGTGGTTTGTACATATACAGACGAAGCTACTAATCTATTTCCTGATGCGGCTCCTTTAGAATCTGTAGTGCTAAGATTTCTTCGAAATATTTATCAAGATCAAATAATACCTAAGACTGTACTTTCAATTAAACAAGCGCAATCTCTAGGAGCTCTTGATTGGCTTAAAAAGAATATAGGGACTATAGGACTAATTGGTGAAAATATCCTAGAAACCCACCCTGTTACCATTCCTGGGAGTAAAGTAATCTAATTACTAAGACATCTATGGATCCATATATAAAACTAAAATTTACACTTACATCGGAAGCGGTAACCACCACTCTTAACTGTGGAAAATACCAACAAAGCACAAGATGGCTTGGAGAAACTATTGTAAAAGCTGCAAGGCTCCATTTTACCTATAATACAACCAATCCCATAATCAAAGATTGGTCTACCGAAAAAAGAACTACCATGAAGATTCATCTAAGAAATGAATTGATAGATTATTCTGGGGATGTTGATATTGATTTTACTTATCCAGAAAACACTGGTAAACATCCATTCACTCTATTTACCCAAATGATCCAAGAGAGAAGGATCATTCCCCTCCTCTTAGATCAATTTAAAAAGCTACAAGTGGAAAGAGAAATTGGTTGGATCTATGAGAATAGAAAATCTCTAGCAAAATTTTTAAGCGCATACGCTTACTAAACCAAAAAAAAAGAGAGACAAAAGCCTCTCTTTTCTATCTATGCTGGAGATGGTCCCGTTCTTGGTTTACCACGACCCCTTTTAGGTCCTTTTGCTGGAGGAATGGGAGGTGGGCTCTTTCTTGTCTTAGACTCAAACTCTTCTACCTTCTTCTTCTTCCCTTCAATCGTAAAGCTTCCTTCCATGATCTTATCTAGGTCCTGCTTATCAAGAGCTTCAAATTCAATAAGCATATCTGACATGAGCTTTAAAGACTCGTAGTTTTCATTTAAGATATTCATGGTACGATGATAAGCATCGTCTAAGAACTTCTTCACCTCAGAGTCTAAAAGCCTTGCTGTCTCCTCAGAAAACTCTCTTTCGTGGAATCCTGCCATCATATTGCCATTTTCATCATCGCCATAATTAACCATCCCCACCTTATCAGACATCCCCCATTTGGTTACCATAGAGCGAGCAATGTTTGTTGCTTGTTTGATATCCATCTGAGCACCAGAGGTAGGATCTTTGTTGATAATTTCTTCTGCGCATCTTCCACCCATCAATACAGATAGCTGATCAATTAGCTCTTGTTTACGATAGCTTACGCGGTTTTTCTTTAACTCAAAGTGGGTAGCACCAAGAGATTGTCCACGAGGAACGCGGGTAACCATCGTTACTTTATCAGCAACATCCAATTTCATTGCAATAAGCGCGTGTCCCGCCTCATGCCAAGCAGTTGTCTTGATATCTTCATCGTTCATCACCATAGACTTACGCTCTTTACCGAACGTCACCTTCTCTTGAGCGTAGCGAATATCATCTTGGATCACTGTCTTTCTACGTTTCTTTGCCGCATGAAGCGCTGCTTCATTAATAATATTTTCCAGATCAGCACCCACCGAACCAGAAGTTCTTCGAGCAATCTCCTTCAAGTTCACCTCATCAGACATTTTCACCTTTTGAGCATGTACCTTTAAGATAGCCAAACGACCAAAATAATCTGGCATTTCCACTGTCACGGAGCGATCAAATCTTCCAGGACGAAGAAGCGCTTTATCTAGCACATCTGGTCTATTTGTTGCAGCAAGGATAATCACGCCAGAAACGGTATCCATCCCATCGATCTCTACCAATAGCTGGTTGAGCGTCTGTTCCCTTTCATCATGACCGCCACCCATTCCTGAACCACGATGTCTTCCAACTGCATCAATCTCATCAATAAAGATAATAGATGGAGAGTTTTTTCTCGCTTGTTCAAAAAGGTCACGAACACGTGATGCTCCCACTCCCACAAACATTTCCACAAAATCAGATCCAGAGATAGAGAAGAAAGGAACACTTGCCTCCCCAGCTACAGCTTTTGCAGTGAGGGTCTTCCCTGTTCCTGGAGCACCAATTAGGAGCACTCCTTTAGGGATACGCGCACCAATATTACGATAGCGCATTGGGTCCCGTAAAAAGTCCACCAACTCCTCCAGCTCTTCTTTTGCTTCATCAATCCCGGCTACATCATCAAAAGTGATCTTTTGCTGACCTTTTAAGATTTGTTTAGCAGGAGACTTACCAAAGTTCATGGCAGCGCCTCCTCCCCCTTTCATCTGCTTGGAGAAGACAAAATAGAGCAATCCACCAATTAGCAATACTGGCAAGAAAGTAAATAGGTAACCAAAGTAGTTTACCGGCGGCTGCTCGCTTTTAAAGTTTTTCTCTAGCACTACATTTCTTGGTTGATCAGGAGAGGTAAATGGCTGACCAGCATTTTTTGGAAAGCCGTCCCATTCCTTCTTCATAGTGACAAACCAACGGTGATACTCTTCTGCAGGCGCAGACATCAACCCTTTTGAAGAGATCTCTTTATCATTAAAATACCACACAACATTTGCTACATTAGATTCAGCTTTTCCAAGACGAATACTGTTTTCTTCATATTTAGACTCTACATCTACATAGCTTTCCCTCTTTTCCAATAGATTTCTCACAGAGCGAAGGCCATAGAGCTCTACCCCATTAACCGGGCTAGAAAGTGTCGATACAACTTTATTCACCCCTTGCATTGCCTCTTTAAGGCTTGCAAGATCGCCACCACTTGAAAGAGTCATAGAAGCGTTCTTCAATGTCTCCTTTAATCTTACATCTCCCACACCTAACTTTGAAGAACGAAGGCCGCCAACTAAATGGACCAGCTCCCCTTTTGCCGTTTTTAAATCGCCTGCACTCCCACTTCTTTCCGCTCTTTGAAGTGCTGCACGTGCTGAAGCAACCGTTACCTTTTCCGATTTCAGCCCAGCAAGATCTAATCTTTCTGCAGGAAGCTCTGCACTCCCTTTTTCTAGTTTTGGCATTATCACCAATGAACCTGGCTCTTTTTGCCCTAAAAGCTCATAAAAATAAAAAGCAGAACTTCTCATTTCTCTACCAGCTTGCTTTAACCCATTGGTAAGAGCACTCTTTTGTTCTGAAAGGGTATTTCTCTCTTCTACCAGCTCTAAGAAACGAAAACGTCTCTTCCCTTCTTCCGTGCGCTTATCACGAAATTTTCCAGAGAAGGATACCAAGTTCTCATTGATTGCAACTTTATGACTACTATCAGTATGCAGCAAATCCAAATTCACCAAATGCTCTACTTGGTGACTAAACGATACATTTGCAGAAGCCTCCGGGTTTGCGTTGTGCATAAGCAGCAGCGCAAATGCTCCAATGATAAATAAAATCAATATCCCTGGAACGCCTCTTTTATTTGCTGGTGGTTTATTTTCTTGAGCCATAGTTATTTACTTCTCTCTACTAAATATTAAGATCCTTAGTTCTATCTATTACATACTTTTTAGGTGAAATGCAAGCATTTTTGCTGGCAATGATACTCTATATTTCTTTAATGGGGAATAAAGATCTCAAACAAATGGGCGTTTTTTGAGTGCGGTGCCATTCACTACTTTTTTTTCGTGTACATGAAGGCTGAGCTAATGGTTTTACTGGCGCTATTTCCGTCCCTTTCTTCCACACATCTCTCCAAGTAGCTCCCTCTTTCCATATTCCTTCCAAAGGAACTATGTCCTTTTCCAAAACAAACACTCCCTCTTTTTCTACAAAAAGATTCCTCTTTCCAAGCTCCACCTTTTTACCAAACTCTTCCTTTTCTAAAAGCTTTTCTACCAATACCTTTTGTGCTCGAGAAACGATAATCCCCTCTCTTTTTGCCCATCGACAAATCCATTCTAAATAAAGAAAAGGGTCTATCCCCCTTTTTGGAAAGAAAACACCAAATATTCCGTGCTCCTCTTTCCCTACTAGTTTATCCACCTCTCTTTGCACAAAAGCATCCATCGCTGCTATTTGATCTGCACGAGAGCAAACTGAATCGGTCATATTTTTTCCAAAAGCCTCTTCTAAGCGTGGAATAAGAGAAGATCGCATCCGTGCTCGCAAATTTCCCTCTCCAATATTGGTGGGATCGACAAAATAGGTAGCCCCTTTTTTTTCAAGGTAGGCAAGCACCTCTTTTTTCGTTGTTTCTAGCAAAGGACGCACCACTTTTATTCCCTCATAGATGCTTTCCTCTTTCATTGCAGGAAGATGGGTGAGGCTCCCCCCTTCAAAAAATCTTTTGATGATGGTCTCTGCTCGCTCATCTTTTTGATGCCCTAAAAGTAAAGAGTCCATCCCTTCTTCCTCTAACACCTTCTGAAAAAAAGAGATACGCTGCACTCGTAACTTGTCCTCTAAATTGCTGGAGGGATGGCCTTTAAGCGTAATAGAATAAAAAAGGACACCATCTTCTTTGGCACGGCGCGCAAGAACCTCTTTTTCCTCTGCTGAGCCCTCCCGCAGACCATGATCCACATGAGCCACCACAAAATCTTTTCTACACTCTTGCAACAGATGATAAAGACACATGGAATCAGGACCACCAGATAGCCCTAGCAAGACTTTTCCTTGAAGAGAAAGAATCCTTTTCTTTGCATTTTGTATCATATGGGATATGATACCAAGAAATCAGATAAATATATGCAAAAACATGCCTACTTACTGGAAAATCCTCTCTAAAAAATACCTCTCCCACACCCTCCTCTTTTTCGTATTTTTTTTAGGTATTATCCTTTTTTTTAAACTCTCCCGCTTTGCCAAATATTTTGTCGCTGGGGTTGATCTAAAAGATTTAGCCCTCCTTCTTGCTGCCTTTCTCTACAAATGCACCCCCTTTGGAATAGCCCTTACTAGCCTTGGCTCAGCAGTGCTCACCTGCTCCATAGCCAAAAAGAATCACGAAATCAAAGGGACCTCTGCCCTGGGTATCTCTCCCTACAAAATTTTTTCACCCATGCTAATCATTGCTGCTTTTTTATCCCTTTTCAATGGCTACCTCTACTTTGCATGTGGACCAAAAATTCATCACGCCCTTGGTGCTACCCTAAAGACCAAAGCAGAAAAAATGGATCTGCTCTCCTTAGCTACTACTCAAAATAAAGGAAACCTCTTTGTATCTGTAGATGTGGATAGCGGGAAAAACTTCTTAATGATCCAAGATAGAGCCCCTTTTTCTTGGACTCTATGTGAGAAGATAGAGGAGGACAAAAATTCTCTTCTATTACACAGCAGCCACTCTTTTCAAATCAAAGAAGAAAAAGATGGCGCCCCCTCCATCTTACTCCTTGAAGATCAAGAAACCATTATCCCTAAAACTTCCCTTCTTGAATTTTTTGAGCCTGTGGTAGTAAAAATCCCCCCCATACACTACACGGCACAAGACATATTCTTTTTAAGCCTCTACCTCCTCTTCCCCCTCACCTTTACCATGCTAGGAATTTCTATTTCCCTCCGCCTCTTTCCTAAACTTTGCACTTTTGTGTTTCTCTTCTCTATCATCTCTTTTGCCCTTTCATCTCTTCAAACCAACCACCTCCCCGCAACCCTTTCTGCCCTTTCATGCCTCTTCTCCATCTTGCTTTACCTACTAACTCTTAAAGCCTATACGAGAGGAAAAATATGAACAGATTCTTGAAGAAAACGCTTCATACATACCTACTCTTTATGGGCATTTTAATCTTTGCATCTACCATTTTATCTCCCGACTTTCAGGGGAAAACGCTCTTTGAATTCCTCCAAAATGGAAGTGCATTGATTGTCTACCGCTTAACCATCTTTTCCATCTTTGCCCTCCTCTTTGCCACCCTCTTCTCCCTTCAATCTTTTGAGCGGCAAAATGTCTCCATTGCTATCTCTATGAGCGGCAAACACTCCTTTGCCATTTTACGCCCAATATTCCTCTTTGCAATAGGCTTAAGCACCCTTTGCGTAATAAGTAATGCCTATCTTCTTGGGCCAGCTATCCAGCAACTAGGTCGCGACAATCTAATCACTTCACACAAAAATCTCAAAGTATTTGAGGTAGAAGAAGGCACCCTTTTCTTCTCGGAAAATTTTGTGAACTTTTGCTTGATCACCAAAGAAAAAGAAATCTATTTTAGCAATAAAGCAATAAAGACAAAGGATGGCTTCCTGCTGGAAAATATGGAGCACTTTGTAGCAAATGGCAGTAATTATGAAAAAACCCAAACGGAAAAAAATTTCCTATTGCCCATCGACACCTCCCCTATCAAACCCTTTTCCACTCTTATGCTCTCTGCCCCTCTCCAAAAGCTAGTCTTTACCTTCCTTGAAGAAGATACCAATACGCTAG
>JAHZKV010000004.1 GCA_022600215.1 bacterium | reverse complement strand
TTTGAATCATCCTTATTTTTAAGTTATGGTACTATTATATAGTAATTGAACAAAAATAAAATGCTAAAAATTAATTTAATTTCATTAGATTTTGCTGAAAAAAGCTAGAAAGTGCGACTTTTATAAGTCCAAATCTTCACCATTTTTGATAATAGATAAGGCAAAGTGCGATCATCTACTCAAAGAGTAATGGTGTCTAAATGGTCGCCCAAAAGAATTTTTTTTGCTAAAAATCTAATGGGCAGCGTGCCTATCTATCAGGTATTAGCAGGAACTTAGCTGCTAGATGTTATTGAAAGCAGTTTATCTTTTAATTTAAATCCGGGGCTTATGTGTCCTTGTTTAATCTGCTCGCTGATCAACTTCAAAGCCCGTTTATCCACAATTGAAATAGGATAACGCCCATCAGTAAATGTTTCTTCTAAAGTCAGTCCCCTTGCTGCAGCTAATTCTCTAAAAGATGAAGGCATCTTTTTAATATTTATTTTTAAGCGCACTTCTTGACCATTGACTTTGCCATCGATAGAAGTAATCATCACAACTCCATCAGTACCTTGCCAGTCCATCTTTCTTATAAGTTCCTCAAATGATAATGGTGTATATTCCCAAGAGGTGATAACAGGGTAAAAAAGATCATCTACTGCCTGAAAACGAGGATTAAGATAGAGCTTATTCCTGCGACCCCCTTCTGTAGTTGAACTGATGCATTCTATTGCAGGCGTTAACATAATTCTACGGGCTGTATCATGCCTAACATCTTGACTGCTATCCCACTCTACAAGACGCTCCTTACCTTGGAATTTAGCGGTAAAGGTCTTTTCTGGGGCTCTAAGTTCCGTTATCCTATCGTGATCCCATGAGTGTAGCGGCAGTCTAATTGCCGCTCTATATTGTTCGCGGAACACTGCATAAGTAAAATTAGATAATGGGACAAGACTCTTATAAAATATTTCTATCATATCACTATGTCGTCCTAGCCTATCTGCAATTAATTTCTTTATCTGTCCTACAGTAAAAAAGAGCTTACAAGGTTCGGTTTCCAGTATAATGGCTTCCCCGTTAGGTGTTATTACCTTAACTGAATATGCGTTTTTACATACAGGGCGAGCGGTTGGCAATGCACGTCTGAAGCATGATTCAAGCATTCTTGTGGCTCGTGGGGTATGTGTCACGAGGGATTTTCCCATAGCTCTTTTTAATTGGGCAACTTCAGTAGCGCGGTCATCTACAACCGCCATTCTATCCACAGAAGCTGAATCCATTGTAATACCTTCCATTTGAACCATCCTTATTTTTAAGTTACGGTACTATTATATAGTAATTGAATAAAAATAAAATGCTAAAAATTAATTTAATTTCATTAGATTTTGCTGGAAAAAGCTAGAAAGTGCGCGTTGTATATGTCCAATTCATGCTAATTTTACCGGCAAGCATCATTTGGATTATTCTTTCTTTGGCAGGAGTTTCTCCCCAGCCATCGATGCACTCATCACGATCTTCTTCTTGAAATTCCATCCCCGTGATTCCTGTGTCTAGGAAGTAGTTACTGCAGTTACCGAAAGCATGTTTAAGGTGGAGAACTAAATTTCCTTTATTGCCTTGTAGTTGCCCTGGAATTTCCATATGACACCAAGACGTGAAACAGGTGCTATTTTTAAAGTAGGCAAATATTTTATCTTTCCCTATTTTTTCATAAGTATAACACTCTACTTGTGGGATGTATTTGCTACCGTCATATACTAGAGTTGGATCAAAATATTCCCCACATATTGTTCCTTCTCTTTCCTCTTCTGCTTCATCCTTCCAAACCATTCTACAAGGAATTTTCATGCCTTCTTCTGCTCTTTCTGGAAAATGTTCTATAAATAGTTGAACTCTTCTACCATTTAAAACAGAGGAATAAAGAGGAAGACTTGGGTCTTCTCTGCGGGCGTCAAACACCTCTTGGGTGATATAGCTATTTATTCCAATTTGAAGGGTTATTTGTTTCGTGGGATCCACGCCCTTTAATGATCCTAGTGTTTCCTCATCAAGGAGCTCTCTCCCTTCATAAAATAAACGTGTATGGTGAGCGTCGTATCCTTCAATACCTTTTTTTAAGGTAAGGATGGTAGTGCTTGGGTTCCATTTTATGCTATGTACTTTTGCTCCAGAAAAAGTTTCTATTTGACACATTGGCTGTGCTGGAAAGGTTCGTGTAGGAGGAAGCTGCACGCCAAAACAAGCAGCAAGATGGTGAGAAGCAAGGGGCAGATGCCTATCCAAATAACGAGCTTTTACTCTTGTTAGCTTTGCTGCAAGCTCAGGATCTACCTTTTTTTTACGTGGGGATGTTTTTTTATAGGCTATAGGCTTTACTGCTTTTTTTGGGGAAGAAGTAAAGCATATTCTGATTATTTGTATGACAAGCAATGTTATTGCAGAAAAGACTATAATTGGAATAATGCTTCTCCTAGAGGGAATATTAAAAAAATTACTTCCTTCAGGCAAAGAGGTGGTAGGCGCACGTTCCATAAAAATCCATTT
>JAHZKV010000003.1 GCA_022600215.1 bacterium | reverse complement strand
TTACTTTGTAACCTTCTTTTTTTAATAGGTAGGCGGTGACGGCCGAATCTACTCCGCCTGAGAGCCCAACTGCTATGACTTTTTCTTCTTTCATGTTCCCTTAAATATGGTTGATCTCAAAGGATACCTAAAATGGATTTAGAGCTCAATAGTTGATAAAAAAAATGGCAACCAGGTATAATGGAGGCATGAAAAAATTTTTGAAAGTCTTTCCAGTAGTATTTATTTTAACAGCATTTACGATATTTGGTTATTATTACCATATGCAAGAAAAGTTGATCTTTAGGTTTAAAAAGCTTGAGCATCATCATGAGTATGCCTTTGACTCTCCTTTTGAAGAGGTGCATTTGACCTTAGAAAATGGGGATAAGGTAAATGGGTTGCATTTCTTCCATGAAAAGCCAAAAGGGGTAATTTACTACCTTCATGGCCAGGGGAATAACCTTGCGCATTGGGGAAAAAGAGCTCAGCAATTTGTGGATTACGGATATGATGTATTTGTGATTGATTATCGTGGCTGCGGAAAAAGTGTTGGAGACCTTACGGAAAAGACTTTAATGGTGGATTCCATGGCAGGATATAACTATTTAAAGGCTCGTTATAATGAAGATCAGATTGTAATTCACGGGGTTTCTTTAGGAACTGCGATGGCTTCTTTTGTCTCTTCTCATCACAATCCAAAAATGTGTATTTTAGTGTCACCATATTACAATATGATTGAAGCGGCTCATTATAATAAGCCTGTACTTCCTAGGTTTGTGCTGCATTTTATTTTGAAGTACCATTTACGTACGGATACGTGGATTGGTAAGTGTAACTGCCCGCTCTATATTTTCCATGGAGTGAAAGATAGGCTGATACCTTATTCTCAATCAGAGATGATTATGGCAAGCCTAGAAGAGACGAATGTAGATTCTACTTTGTATACATTAAAAGATTGTGGGCATAATTATATTCATAACCATAAAGAGTATCTAGAAAAGGTGGAAGAGCTATTAAAATAAAGGGCTTAATAAAGGGCGCGCTCATTGGTGATCCTGTTAAATACAGCATATCGGATAAGGTTTATCCACAGCTGTTTTCTCAACAAAAAATAGATGGTACGTTTGAAAAAATCCATCTAAAAGAAGCTCTCTTAAAGCTCTTTTTTGCAAGAGCTATTCCCTATGATTTTATTACCGTTACGATGCCACATAAAAAGGCTGTGATGGACTTTTGCACCTCTTTAACAGAGGATGCAAAGGCAATTGGCAGCGTGAACTATATATTACACCGAGATGGTGAGTTAATTGGGTGTAACTTTGATGGGGTGGGGGCTTTAGATCCTATTGAGCAGATTGTCTCTGTAAAAGGGAAGAAAGTCTTGGTTTTAGGAGCAGGAGGAGCTGCGCGTGCTGCTGTATTTGAAGCAAAAAAGAGGGGCGCCTTGGTCTTTGTTTGGAATCGATCGGAGGATAAAGCAAAGAGCTTAGCAAAAGAATTGGGCGCGTGCGTTGCAGGGGAGATAGGGACAGATTTTGAAGTGCTGATCAATGCAACTCCTGTTGGTATGGATAGTAAGGATTCCACAGTGCTAGTAGATAAGCCATTATTCCTTCATAAAAAAGTGGTATTGGATATGGCGTCAAGGGATGGAGATTGTTTGCTTGCTAAGATGACGATGGAAAATGGCGGGATTTACATTCCTGGTAAAGAAATGTTTTATACTTTAACGCTTGCCGGTTTAGAGTTTCTCCTAAGCAACCTATTAGGCGCGGAAAAAAGCTAGTAATTTTTCTTTTTATCGCTTATGCTTGATGCACCAATACTCATAGAGAGAGTCATATATGCAAGCGTCTGCCCCTAAATCAAATTTGAGGTCAACCTTTTTACAAAAGTGCCCTCCTTCGTTATTAAAATTTCTTTTTTGTGCCGGGATAGGTTTTGGTATTTGGATGACGCCCCCTGTTGCAGGGATCTCCCTTGCTGGATGGCGTGTCTTTGCTGTCTTTGCCTTTACTCTTGCAGGGATGATCTTAAAGCCTATGCCGCTTGGTTCGATTACCCTTATGAGTTTAATCATTCTTATTGTGACCAAAGTGCTTACTTTTCAAGAGGCCTTTTCTGGTTTTTCTCAGCCTGTTGTTTGGTTGATTGCGGCAGCTTTTTTTATTGCGCGGGGATTTATTAAGACAGGACTCGGTCTTCGTCTATCCTATAAAGTGATGAGTCTTGCAGGAAAAAGCACCCTAGGGCTTGCCTATAGCTTAGTATTCACTGAATTTTTAATTGGTCCAGCAATTCCTTCGGTGACGGCCAGAAGTGGTGGGATTTTTTTCCCCATTGTAGAGTCCCTATCAAAAGCATTTGGAAGTCATCCTGGGGAAAGTAGAAAAAAGATTGGTGCGTACTTGATGCAAACAGTTTTCCAGTGTAGTGCGGTGATTAGTGGTATTTCTCTTACTGGGATGTCAGGAAATCCTATGCTTAAGACATTGGCTCTTGGATTTGGGGTGGATATTTCCTGGTCCATGTGGATCTTAGCTGCAATTGTTCCAGGGCTTGTTTGTATTCTGGTAATACCATACGTGATGTATAAATTGTATCCTCCAGAAGTAAAGCGCACCGAAGGAATGGATAAGGTGGCTAAGCAAAAGCTGAAAGAGCTGGGTCCTATCTCTAATAGAGAGATTGGTCTTACAGCTGTATTTGGTTTTATGATTTTCTTTTGGTGTTTTGGTTCCTTTTTTGGCATAAATTCCACGGTAGTAGCTTTGATTGGAGTGCTGGCACTGGTGGCCTCTAATATTTTGACGTGGCCTGAGCTGATGTCTGAGAAGGGAGCGTGGGATACCCTTATTTGGTTTGCTTCTTTGATTACTTTAGCAACTTTCTTAAAAAACTTTGGAGTAACTGGGGTATTTAGTGACTTTTTAGGTGGCTATGTCCATTCTACTCATTGGCAGCTAAGTTTTATTATGATTGCAACGGTTTATTATTATTCCCACTACCTTTTTGCAAGTAATATTGCTCATATCACTTCTATGTTCGTACCCTTCTTAGTTCTTGCAATAGCTGCAGGGACGCCTCCACTTCTTGCAAGCCTTGTCTTTGGATCTTTTAGTTGCATGTTTGGTAGTTTGACTACCTATGGCTGTGGGCCTGCGCCAATCTATTTTGGGGCTGGATATGTCACCACCAAAGAATGGTTTTCTTTAGGATTTGTCTTTAGTGTAATCAACCTGTTTATCTGGTTCACCGTAGGATTTGCTTGGTGGCACTTCTTGGGCTTAACTGGGTAAATATGAGCAAGTCAGTAATCGAAACAAAGGAAGAGATAGAAGCTACTTTTGGGATAGCTTATCTTGAGGAGCTTTCTTGTTGTGAAAAGGTCTTAAAAAAGGTAAAAAAGCGTGCACAAAGAAAATTGATGCCGCTTTATAGTAAAAAGCAAAATCGCTGGATGCTTGGTCTTTATGGTGAGAAGATACGAAAACGGGCTTCA
The DNA here is from genome assembly GCA_022600215.1 of bacterium. Taxonomy (GTDB): domain Bacteria; phylum Chlamydiota; class Chlamydiia; order Chlamydiales; family 2-12-FULL-49-11; genus JAJACQ01. Next base: position 1,472 of record JAHZKV010000003.1, on the reverse strand, counting down.
GCAAAAGTCTATTTAGAATTAGTCAATCCACTGATTGGGTATGGCGTTTTTGCTGGAGAAAGCCTTCCTTCCCTCTCATACATTGGAGAGTACACTGGCACGCTTCGTAAACGTCGTCGTTTCAAAGACAAAGGGAATGACTATATTTTTGGTTATATGGTAGGCGCCTTTGGAACACCTTGGATTATTGATGCCAAGGAGAAGGGAAATTTTACTAGGTTTATCAATCACAGTTTTTATCCTAACATCAGCTCACGAGGAGTGGTGGTAGATGGGGTCTATCGCGTGATCTTCTTTGCCAATAAGGCAATCAAAAAAGGGGAGCAGCTCACCTATGATTATGGCCCAACTTATTGGAACGGCAGTCGTCCCTACCCTCAAGATCTATAGAAGTTCAATTTGAAAATAGCATTTCTTCGAATTAAGAATAAAGCTCATAGCCAAGGCTTGTTACTTTAAAGCACTCTTTGCCATTGCTTTTTCCAGGGATGATCATCCCTGATTCAAAGAGCCAATCAAGCACTACTACTTTGATAAAGGCAATCTCTTCTTGATCATAGTCAGGAAGGGCGTATTGCCAACCTCTCCCTACTTTTTTCAGTTCGGGTTGTTTTAGCGTATTGGCCGCATAAAGGTGGTCATTCATAAATTTTTCAAAGAAGATCCAGCGACCTGGTTGGATTCGTGAAAGAGCTTTTTGTACCTCAATAATATTTCTATCATGTCTACCAAAAGAAAAGTCTGATTTATGAGAAAGAGAGTTATGAGGGTGTTTGAAGGTAATCATAGTACGCTGTTTTATGGGCGTATCAAGCCATTTTCTTGCTGGGGAGGTTTGTCTTAGAAAATCTTCTTCAATGACAACAAGTCCAAGGAGTAAGTTTTTATTGATTACTCGTGCAAGGTAGAAAGGGGAGGTGTTGCTAAATCCTAAAGATGGATTTACATCGCCTTTAAGGTAGAAAAGTTCTTGCTTTTGGTCATACTCGATCTTTAGGCGCTCTTTTTCACAAAGTTCAAGAAGTAGGGACATATCTTTGATGAAGCTAAATTCTTCCTCTGCAAAACATTCTACTTGGCCTTCTGTTAAGTCTTCTTGGTCGCAAGAGTTTCCACAGAGTTTTTTGTGTTCTCTCCATTCACTAAATTCGGTAATGTATTTTATATATTTCCCATCTTTTTCCTCATAGCAACTAGCTAGAATATAGTGATATTCTAAAAGGAGAATTTTTTCCTCTAGCTCTGTATCTGAGAGGGAAAGCTCGCTCATAATCTCTTGTGCTAAGGCTTTGCCGCCTTTTTGGTCGACTAGATCATAGATTGCTTTGCATAAGGGGCTTTCTGCCAAGGTATCTTTTAAATATCTCTCATACATTTTTGGGGATTTAAAGTGCTTGTCAATCACAGAATTGAAAATATTATTCGAAGTTCTAGGGATTTGAAACCATGAGACAATAGAATGGATGGGCACC
>JAHZKV010000002.1 GCA_022600215.1 bacterium | reverse complement strand
GATTTAAATTATGCTCCCAAAGTAGCAGGTGTGATAGAAGAAAAGCCTATTGTGATAATTGTACCATCATACAATAACAAAGCTTTTTATCGTAGAAACCTACGAAGTATCATGAAGCAAAACTACTCCAATTTTCGTGTTATATATACCAATGATGCAAGTACTGATGGAACTGGCGAGTTAGTAGAAGAATATGTGAGAAAGTGTGCTTTTGAAGATAAAATCGAGATCATCCACAATCCAGAAAACAAGGGCTGTTTTTATAATGTGTATCATATGATACACAGTTGTAGGCCTGAAGAGATTATTTGCAAAGTGGATGGGGATGATTGGCTAAATACGAAAGATGCTTTAAAAAGGGTGAATCAAGCTTATGCAGATAATCGTGTTTGGATGACCTATGGGTGTGATCGAAATTTTGGTCAAAAAATTCCACATAGCAAACCTGTTTCTCTTTCTATACTTAAAAAGGGATTGCACAGAGACGTTCCTTTTTACTTTTCCCATATGCGAACTTTTTATGCAGGTTTATATCAAAGTATTCCTAAAGAATGTTGGTTGAAAGATGGAGAATTTTATTCTGTAACAGAAGATGTTTTGCAGATGCTGTTGTTAATAGATAGAGCAAGAGATCATGTGTTCTTTATCCCGGAAAGGCTTTATTTTTATAATACTGGTAATCCTATTAGTGATTTTAGGATAAGATCTGGTATGCAGCGAAAAGTAGCTAAAGAGATGTTTGATTATCCTCCAATTGAGAGCTTATCTTGCAAAAAAGAGTTTTTATAAAATTTAGAGAAGACTGACTTAGCTTTCTAAGATGAGAAGAGAAATGCTTAAGAAAATCCTAGGAATAAATAACCTTGTCATATACAATTTCTTGATTTTAGGGGTGTTATGAAACAGTTCTTCCTAGGTGTTTTTTCTTTATTTACTCTTTTTGCGAGGGAGTTAAATTATGCTCCCAAAGCAAGGGGCGTGATAGAAGAAAAACCAATTGTGGTAATTGTCCCTTCTTATAATAACAAGAGCTTTTATCAAAAGAACTTAGAAAGCATTTTTTCCCAAAACTATTCTAACTTTCGTGTGATCTATACTAATGATGCAAGTAGCGATGGCACTGGAGAGTTGGTAGAGGCCTTTGTAAAAGCACATGGATATGAACATAAGATCAAGGTAATCCATAACGCAGAAAATAAGGGCTGCTTTTATAATGTGTATCATATGATACATAGTTGTAGCCCAGAAGAGATTGTTTGCAAAGTGGATGGAGATGATTGGTTGAACTCAAAAAATGCATTAAAAAGGGTAAATCAAGCGTATGCTGATGATCGTGTTTGGATGACATATGGTTCTGATAAAAGCAATTACCAAAGATTTCCTCATAGTAAACCTGCACCTGTAGTGGTATTAAAAAAAGGAAAACATCGAAATCTTAGTTGGCGATTTTCTCACATGAGAACTTTTTATGCAGGTTTATATCAGAGTATTCCAAAAGAGCATTGGTTAAAAAATGGGGAGTTTTACTCTGTTTCAGAAGATACTTTACAGATGATGTATTTAATAGATCGGGCAAGAGACCATGTGTTTTTTATCCCAGAAATTATTTATTTTTATAACACCGATAACCCTATTAATGATTTTAAGATAAAACTCAAGTTACAACAAAGAACAGCAAGAGAGATGCGCAGGCTCCCTCCTATAGAGGGCCTCTTAAGCAAAGAAGAATTTTTATATAATGGAGAATAATGATGAAGAAATGGTTGTGGATGTTATTGGTATGTGGCGGGCTTTTTGCTCAAGAAGAAGCTACCAATGAGATAAAATTTACGAAAGATGAGATGGAAGCAGTAGTAGAAGAAAAGCCTATTGTATTAGTGGTAGCCTCTTATAATAACAGTGCTTTTTGGCGTAAAAATATTGAGAGTGCTTTAGCGCAAAATTATAGAAACTTCCGTATCATTTTCACTAATGATGGTAGTACTGATGGTACTGGTCAAATGGTGCAAGAGTATATGGAAGAGCATCGTGGGGATATTCATTTTACCTATCTTGATAATAAAACAAAGAAAAAGGGTTCTGCATTTAATGTAGATAGAATGATTCGTATGTGCGAGCCGGAGGAAATTGTCTGTATTTATGATGGAGATGATGCGTTTGTAGACGCAAATGTTTTGCAGTGGATCAATAGAGCATATCACAGAGAAAATATTTGGATGACCTATGGACAGTTTCGAACAAGATTTCGTAATGGTAGTGCAAGAGCTATGCCTACAAAAGCTTTGCAGGATGGTCAGCATCGGAAGTTGCCTTGGAAAACTTTTGGGCTAAGAAATTTTTATGCAGGATTATATTTGAGTATTCCTAGAGAAAAATGGATGTACAAAGGGGACTTTATCCCAGTGGCTCATGATGTATTGCAAATGTATTACTTGATGGATAGAGCAAGAGAGCATGTTGGTTTTATCAATAAGCCCTTTTTATTTTATAACTTAGATACTGGAAATAATGATTCTGGTATTAGAAGAAAAGAGCAAGTGCAATTTGAAAACTTGATTCGTGATACTTATCCTCCACTGGAAAAACTCACTTCTAAAGAAGAGATGTTTATTCATTGAGGTTTTTGTAAAAGTATTGTTTTTTCTTTCCAGTTAGCTTTGCACAAACAGTGGCAAGGTCTTTAGAAGAAAGGTAAGGCGATAGGGTTTTTATTAAAATGGCATCCTCTAACGAAAGGGAGGATGCTTTTTTATGCCCCTCGACAAGTACGCAGATTTCCCCTTTTTCAAGGATCTCTTTGAAAGAATTAATTTGTTCTTTTGTTAAAAAGAGCATTTTCTCATGTAGTTTTGTGAGCTCTTTTGCAACAAGGACTTCTTTTCCTTCTGGAAAGAGAGAGAGAGTCCCGCATATGCGTCTTGGAGATTCAAAGAAAATAGAGATCCCTTCATAAGAGAGCATCTCTTCAATCAGGGCTTTTTTCTCTTTTTCTTTTTTTGGAAAAAAACCTAAGAATTGGAATTTATTATACTCTTTACCGCTAAGGGAAAGGGCTGTAGTCACAGCTGAGGGACCAGGGAGAGCGCTCACAGGAATCCCTTTTTTATGGCAGGTTGCAATAAGGCTTGCACCTGGGTCATTAATAGAGGGCGTTCCAGCATCAGAGACAAGGCAAAGAGTTTTTCCCTCTTCTAACTTTTCGATCATTTCTTCTTCGAGCCGCAATTCATTATGCTTATGAAAAGCGATCATTTTTTTAGATATCTCAAAATGATGGAGTAAAAAACCTGTTTTTCTTGTATCTTCGCAAAGTACCAGATCGGCATTTTGAAGAGTCTCTAGAGCTCGAAGGGTGATGTCTTTTAGGTTTCCAATAGGAACAGGAACAATATATAGCATAATTTAAAATTTAGGTGGCACCCAGATTCGAACTGGGGATAGAGGCTTTGCAGGCCCCTGCCTTACCACTTGGCCATGCCACCATAGTAAGATGGAATAATTTTAGCAACTCATTATAAAAAAAACAAGTTAAATTAATGAGGATACATTAACTTAACTTGTCTTTGAAAAAGTGAATTTTTCGCTATTTTAGATTTGAAATGTATTTAGTGTGTCGAACCATCAGAATCAGTTGAGTCCGTTGTGTTTTGTCTTCCTAATCTAGGAAGTCCTTCATCTTCCTCATCCTCAGAATCTGCAGCAGCAGCGGCAGGAAGTGCAGGAGCTCCTTCGCCACCACCGCCAGCTGCAGCGGCATCAACATCAGCTTCCTCAGCGACCGCTTTAGCGCCGCCTCCACCACCGCCACTTGCGGCAGCATGTGCAGCCTCTCCAGCAACTTGTTTGAAAAGCTCTCCCATTTTCGATGGCCCCTTATTCATAAATACTTGCATCATTTCAGCTTCAAGTTGACCTTCTCTGCCAAGAGGCAAGAAAGAAAGTTCCACATCTACATATCCATTTGCCACTAAGAAGGCTTGAAGATTATTTAAAAATTTTTGAGATTTTGCATTTCTTGCTTTTCCTGTAAATTTCAAAATCCTTTTATCTGCCGCCGGCATGCCATCACGAGCAAATTCTTCTAAGATAGCATCTTTATAATCTTCGGTCAGCCCATAATATTGACCATCAGCGAATAAATCATTGGTTCTTATTTTATCCATTTTTGTTCGCTTAGTTCCGTCTTTATTATAGGATTGAGCTCTGTTACCTCCAAAGTCATACACAAGACAATTATGTTCTCTTGCAAAATTACCTGCCCAATCTCCTTCCGATGCTTTTGGAGGAACTCTTTTTATACCTACCCAGACCTGTGCATCACAGCTTTCAGGTACGCATGTTCTTAGAAGTGCATGACCTTGAGCATGCATAAACTGGAGGAATCGTAATTGTCTTAGTGCAGCTGCTCCAGCTTCGCTTTGCTCTGCTGTTGCAGTTCTTAATATTCCTTCCACACAGCCCATTACTCTTGTGTCAAGTGCAACATTCATTGGACCGTGTACTGCTTTTCCGAAAGCTTTTTGTATTTGAGCGTCGCAATGTATGCTTCTTACTGTTTTTACGGTAGGAATAAATCCTATGGCATTTACTAAGTGTACAGCAACAACTCTTTGACGAGCTAGCCATGCAATGTTTTTTTCACCAACTGTCCTGCAAAGATCAAATTTCCCATAGGCTGCTTCATCTTGTTTTGCTCCACATCCTTGGTATGACCCAAAAGGGATTACTTCGAATTTACCTGCTGCTTCTGTAGCTGTTCTTGTTACTGCTCCAACATGTGAGTCAGTAGAACCTACGATCTGATAGACCACTACGGGGGGCCTTGAATCTTGTTGTGCTTGTGCTGTGTCCATCGTATCTCCTTTGTTTTGAATGGATTAAAAGTTAAAGAGTAGTAAAAGGAATAATAAAAGTAAAGATATGAGGAAGATTTGTTTTTCTTCTTGTAAACAATAGATGTGGCATCAGTTTGAGTTAGGAAGGATCCAATTTTCGCAAAAAGATAGATCAAATAAATATTACTACTTAGCAATAATTTGAAGGACTTTTTTGTTTGCAAGGTAATCACTATCAATTATAATAGTGTCATGGAAAAATTGAAACACTGGCTAAAACCAGCCTCTATTATAGGGGTGTTTGGGGCTTTATTTACCTTGTTATACCTAACAGGGTGTATGGAATATTTTAAATGGAGTGTATGGAAAGAGATCCATATGGATATTAAAGAATTTGTTAGTACAAATATGTTAGTATCTATTTTTTTAGGAGCTTTGTTCTACCTTGCTGCTCTATTAACTTTTTTACCTGGAATGCTCTTATTTGACCTTATTATGGGGTATATGTTCCCTCAGTGGATCGCAATGTTGATCATTATGAGTACCGCCTCTATTGGTGCAGTGATCATAATGGCAGGGTGTCGATTTGGTTTTAAAAAATATTTTATGAAAGAAGATTCTAAGCTTTTGAAAAAGATTCACGATGGTTTTTCAGAAAATGAATTTATGTATTTGCTCTTTTTGAGATTGATGCCATTTTTCCCATTTGCTTTTGTCTCTGCTGCCTTATCTTCGTTAAAAGTCTCTTATAAAAAAGTAGCAGCCACTACTTTTATTGGGATCTTTCCTGTAGCATTTATCCTTACAGGCCTTGGTCATACTTTTGGTGATTTGATGAAATTGGATCATATGCCAAGTTTTTCAGAGTTGACTAGTCCCATGGTAGTATTTGCTATATTTGGACTTTCCTTGTTAAGTGTTGTTCCTATTTTAATTAAGAAATGGAAAAAGCGTGCTGGAAGTGCTGATTAAGGCACTTTGAAAAGTCTTATTCCCTTTTTTTCGGAGATTTCTTAATATAGGTTTATGATTATTTCTTTGCAAAAGATTGCCTCCTTGCTTGGAGGGAGTTGTGATTCTACCTTACAAATACATGGATATGCTATTGATTCGCGAAAGGTGGAGAAAGGCTCTTTGTTTTTTGCGCTAAAAGGGGCTCGGGTAGATGGGCATGATTATTTAAAAGAGGTCTCAGCAAAAGGTGCTTTTGCGGCAGTAGTGGATAAGGACTACAAAGGGGATGGTTTTGGGTTGGAGCTCTTGTTTGTAGAAGATGTGCTTTTGTCATTGCAGGCACTTGCTCGCTCGATGCTGGTAGAAAAGAAGATAAAAGTGATTGGGATAACAGGATCTGTTGGAAAGACAACAACCAAAGATATGGTAGCAGCGCTTCTTTCGAAAAAGTTTTCTGTGCATGCCAATAAGCGAAGTTATAACTCGCAAACAATGCTCCCTATCTCTATTTTGGAATCCTCTGGCAAAGAAGACTTTCTTGTCCTCGAAATGGCAATGCAAAAGAAAGGCGAGATAGAAAAGCTTGTTTCTATTGCACCACCAGATATTGTGGTGATGACGCCAATTACGTATTGCCACAGTGAAAATTTTAATTCTTTAGAAGAAATAGCGGAGGCGAAAGCGGAGATCTTCACAATGTCTACAGAATATGCAGTAATTCATGCAGATTCAGCAAAATTTGATGCAGTGTATCGTCGGTGTTTTTGTGTAAATATATTATATCCAGGAACTATACCAGTAGCTTCCCCATTTGTAGAATCCCATTTTACCGAGAACTTTTGTGCAGCCTACGAGGTAGCAAAGTATTTAGGCATGAGCGATGATGAGATACGGCTCGCTAGTTTGTCATTGGTAAAGGAAAGAGCTGCACATCGATTTAATAAAGTGGAGAGAGATGGCATCTTATTTATTGATGATAGCTATAATGCCAACGTCTTATCTTCCCAAGTAGCGCTGGAGAACATGCCTGCTGCCAAAGAGGGGGGGAAGAAGATCCTTGTGTTTGGGGAGATGGCGGAGCTTGGGTCTATGTCAGCTATGTCTCATGCCATGGTTGCAGATACCGCTTTGGAGAAAGTAGATGTCTTATTGACCATTGGGCGAGCCACAAAAAATATGGTACAGCGCTTTACTGATAAAGGGAAGGTAGCTTTTTATCATTTCGACTACCGATCTTTGAAGGATAGACTATATGGGCTGGTAAAAGCTGGAGATGTGGTGTTAATCAAAGGGTCTAACTCCCATAAACTTTGGAAGTTAATAGAAAATACTACACAAGCCTTGAACTTAAAGAGCTAATATCTATGATTTCTCTTGAAGAAGGAGAGGAAGATGAAGTTAGCTCACTATAAATGGGGAATAATTGCAATAATGGCATTAGTATGTGGATCTTGTGGAAAGAAAGAGATGGATAGAGGTGAAAAAGGCTCTGTTCGAGAAGCTTATTTCCTGTGGGTAGATGCGGTAGAGGCGGCAAAAGGAAAAACTGCAGGGGTCTTATCTTTGTATGCAAATGATGCAATATTGTTGCCTACTATTTCTCCAAAGCTTTGTAGAACAAAAGAAGAGTTAAATGAATACTTTATGCATTTTCTCTCTTTGGAAGATTTGAAGGCAGAAACGGTAGAACTTATCACTAGAGAATATGGGCCAATTGCAATGAATACTGGCTTTTACACTTTTACTTACCTGAAAGATGGGGAAAAACAAACCGTTCGTGCTCGTTTTGATTTTTGGTATAAAAAAGTAGATGGGCAGTGGAAAATTATTTTCCATCAATCCTCCAAAATACCAGGTGTTAAGTAGATTATTACTTAATAATTCCACTTGAGTTTTTAGTTTTTTTCGCATAGCATTAATCTATGCTAACCTATCTTTTGCACTCCCTTGAAAATTACGGAATCGCAGTTCCTCATCTTTTTTTCTACACCACATTCAAGATGCTCATGTCTGCAATATTTAGCTTTGTATTAACGGTATCGGTAGGCAAGCTCTTTATTGCAAAGCTTGTTTCGTTAAAGGTTGGTCATAAAGTTCGCGTGTCAGAGTGTGCTGCATTAGCCGATAAATATGATAAGTCGAGCATGATCCCATCGATGGGAGGGGTGCTCTTTATTTTTTCGATGGTAGTATCGAGCTTTTTATGGATGGATAGTTCGGCGCCCTTTGCTCTTTTATTCTCTTTTGTTTTAGTTGGCACAGGGGCTATTGGCTTTATCGACGACTATTTAAAGATACGCGGCCATGAAAAGGGGATCTCCGCAAGGACTAAGTTCTTGTTGCAGGTGCTCGTCTCTGGCATAGCGATTTCTTACCTGCATAGTGAAGCTATTTATGAAATGGTAAATGGAGTTCTGTCTTTTTCTTCTGCAGAAATTAAAGGGATGGGAGTAGAGGGATCATTCCCATTTTTCATGAAGTATATTTACCTGCCTTTTTCTAAAAGTCCTATTATTTTTAGCTCCTCTATTTTGATGTTTTTATTTTCCTTGTTGGTAGTTATAGGAACCTCCAATGCGGTGAATTTGACCGATGGCCTCGATGGTTTAGCTACAGGATGTATGTTATTGGTAGTTTCTGTATTTGCAATTGTTGCTTTTATTTCCAATCATGTATTTGTCGCTGACTATCTCAATATTTTGTACATAGAAGGGGCTGGGGAAATAGCCATCTTTCTCTCTTCGATGCTTGGAGGGCTTTTAGGATTTTTATGGTTTAACAGCTATCCCGCCCAAGTGTTTATGGGAGATACCGGTTCCCTTGCAATTGGAGCAACCATTGCCCTTGCGGCAGTGATGCTTCGTAGAGAGTTTTTATTAGCTCTTACGGGAGGAGTCTTTGTAGTAGAGACTTTATCGGTAATTCTACAAGTATTTTCCTTTCGTTTTTTTGGTCGGAGGATTTTTTCTTGTGCGCCTATTCATCATCATTTTGAGATAAAAGGCCTGCATGAAAGTAAGATTGTAATCCGATTTTGGATGATTGGGCTTGTACTGGCTTTATTAGGACTCATGTCATTGAAGGTGCAATAAATATGAGAGCAGTAGTAATTGGCAAAGGAAAAAGTGGATGTGCGGCTGCTTCTTTTTTAGAAAGGATTGGGGAAGAGGCTATCCTTGTGGATACAAAGGATGCTTTTCCAGCCGGAGAGTTTGATCTTGCGGTGCTCTCTCCAGGCATTTCAAAAAACCACCCTTATTTAGAAAATCTTTCAGAAAAAACAGAGCTTATTTCTGAAGTGGAGCTTGCTCTTCGCCATTGTAAAGGAAAGGTGATTGCTGTTACGGGAACGAATGGAAAAAGTTCACTGGTTTCTTTTTTAGGGGCGATGCTTTCAGCAAAGGTTTGTGGGAATATAGGGATACCTGCTTGCGATGTTTTGCCCATGGTAAGGGAAGGGGAATATGTGGTCGTGGAGCTGAGCTCTTTTCAATTAGAATTGATGTTTGCAAAAAAGATAGAGATGGGGATTTTATTAGAGATAACCAAAGATCATTTGGATCGCTACAAAAATTTTGAGAGTTATAAGGCAGCAAAGTATCGCTTGAAAGATTTAGTAGTGGATGGTGGTCATTTCTTTATAGAGAAGCCTTCTACTTCTAATGATGGCCTCTATTTTAAAGGGTCGGTGATGGATATTTTGAAAGAGGTATCGAAGATCACAGGAGTATCTATTATGAAAGGGGAGGCGCTGTTTAAGCCCCTACCTCATCGATTAGAGGAAGTAGCAAAAAGAGATGGTGTCACCTTTATTAATGATAGCAAGGCAACTAATGTTGCCTCTACTGCCTATGCAACACATAGAATAAAGGGTAGCAAGATTTTATTGGTAGGTGGTGCGGATGATAAAGACCAAGATTTTACCGTTTGGAACGATAGTTTACCAAAAGATATGAAGGCCATAATTTGTTTTGGTGCCTGCGCAAAAAAAATTAAAAAATCGTTGCAGAGCAATTTTGTGGTCTATACAGTAAATAAGATGGAAGAGGCGATAGTGCAAGCTTTGTCTTTAATGGAAAGAGGCGATACGGTGTTGTTATCTCCTGGATGTGCAAGCTTTGATGAGTTTTCAAAGTTTGAGGAAAGGGGAGAGCTTTTTAGAAGGAAGGTAGAAAAATGAATAGAAAAGAAATTATTGTATTTTCCGTATTTGTAAATACGGCTTTATTGATTGCATTGTTTATATTTGCGCTCAGGCCTACCTTGAAAGGGGAGATGAATGTAGGGAATGAAGAGGTGGTAATAGTAGATACCAAAAAGCCTGCTTTCAAAGATAAAGATGAGCTTGAACAGGTAGATGAAATTTTAAAAGAATATATTGCAAAAGCGACTCCTCCTTTGCCGAAAGAAGAAACAGTGGTGAAGAAAAAGACAGAGATAATAGCTAAGAAAGAAGTGGTAAAACCAGCTGTGGCAAAGCCAAAACGTAAACCTGTGCAAAGGGAAGAGAAAAAGGAGAGGCAATCAGCCTTGATTGAAGTGATTGTTCGGCAAGGGGATGTGTTAGAGAAGATTGCAAGGCGCTACCATACGACGGTGGATGAGATAATGGAAGTGAATAAAATGGATAGTACTCGTCTTCGTATTGGACAAATTTTGTATGTAAGAGAAAATACTCGTAAAAAACGTAGCGTGCATACCTCTGCGCCGAAAAAGAAGGTATCGGAAAAGTATTATATTGTAAAAAGTGGGGATAATCCTTGGACTATTGCAATTAATAACCATATCAAAGTTTCCGATCTATTAAGGCTCAATGGTCTTAATGAAAAAACGGCAAAAAAGATGAAGCCTGGACAAAAACTTAGGGTTCGATAATGCGGATCACTCAACTTTTTATTTTAACCGCAACTTCTTTGATTTGTTTGGGGTTGTTGATGGTTTTTAACACTACTTCGGCAGAGATTATTGAGCTTGGGGCGCCCTCTTTTTATCCACTGTTAAAGCAGGTTTTGTATATCATCTTTGGTGTAGGTGTGGGTACTATCTTCTATCGTTTGGGGTATGAGTTTTTTTTGCAAAGGGGAAGGGAGATTTATATTCTTTCCATCGCTTTATTGTTGTTAGTATTTGTTCCAAAAATTGGTCTATGTATTAATGGATCACACCGATGGATTAATGTACTTGGCCTTTCGCTTCAACCATCGGAGTTTATGAAGCTTGGCTTCCCTATTATTTACCTATATCTTCTTAAGCGCGTATCAGGAAAAGTATCCTTTTTCACCTTTTGTTTGTTTCAAGTAATCTTGCTTGTTCCAATTTGCTTAATTTTAATAGAGCCAGATAATGGAACGGCTTTTATTTTGATTGTAACGATGATCTTGCTCTATTTTATTACCAAAATAAAGCTTCGATATTGGTTGATCCCAACAGGGATTGCTATGGTGGCTCTTTTATCTGCGGCACTTTCTATGCCACACGTAACGGCAAGGATCACCTCTTATTTAAATCCCGAAAAAGATATTTTAGGGAAAGGTCACCAGGCATATCAAGCAAAGATTGCAGCAGGTTGTGGCTCTTTTTTAGGGAGAGGACTTGGTGAGAGTATGCAGAAGTATCATTACCTACCAGAGGCAAGAAGTGATTATATTGCGGCTATCTACGCAGAGGAATTTGGATTTGTGGGGATCTCTTTGTTGGTATCTTTGTATACAATATTGGCATCTTTGGGCTTTGTGATAGCTTTTCGTACCAAAGATGATTATGCGCACTATTTAGTGGTTACCTATACATTCATCATTGCATTTGGAGCGTTTTTGAATTTGGGTATTGTGTCTGGTATGCTTCCTAGTAAAGGAACGAATTTGCCATTTTTTAGTTTGGGTGGCTCTTCATTTTTGTCGAATTTATTTATGGTAGCGATTATCCTAAGTATTCATAAAAGCACTGTCTTGAAAGAGAAAAAAGTGCGAAGGAGAGTGGAGTGAAGGAGAGGCATCATGGTGAGGAGTGTATAGCTTTTGCTGTAGGGGGCACAGGTGGTCATGTTCTTCCAGCTTTAGATATTGCAAGAGGGCTTCCGGGAGAAGGAAAAAAAATCCTTATTGGCGTTGGTATTTGTGAGAATCCATTTGTCTCTCAAAAAGAATTTTTGCGCTTTAATGTTCTTGGAAAAAATTTTTCCGGGGGGCTTTTTTCTGGACTTAGAAAAATCTTTAAAGGGACATCCTCAGCAATACAGGTCCTACGTAAACAAAAATGTACCCACGTAGTTGGTATGGGTGGTTTTCATAGTCTCCCTGTTTTGATGGGAGCGCTCTATTTACGAATTCCGATTACTTTGTATGAGCCAAATCTTATACCGGGAAAGGTGAATAAACTTTTTTCCCTTTTTAGTAAGCGTACCCTTGTTCTCTTTAATGAAGTGGGGAAACATTTGTATGGTTCGGTGAAGTTATTATCTCTTGCATCGCAGGTTTATTTAGACAATCCACTTCCTTCAAAAAAGTTGCTTAGGAAAGAATTTGGCCTGGAGGAAGGGGTCACTACTATTTTGATTTTTGGTGGTTCTCGAGGAGCAAAGCCCATCAATGATTTGGTAGAAGATACCATTGCCTTTAGTAAGGGGGAGATGCAGGTGATTCACTTAACTGGAGCTTGCGAGGGGATTAAAGAGATCTATGAGAGGCATGGGATTAAAGCTTATGTTACCTCTTTTTTAAAAGATATGGATAGAGCTTGGGAGGCTTGTGATTTTGCCATATGTCGTAGCGGAGCAGGGACTATTAAAGAGGCGCTTATTTCCCGCACACCATTGATTATGATTCCTTACCCACATGCGGTGAATGATCATCAGATGCACAATGCAAAGTTTATGGAGCAAACAGTAGGTGCAGGAAAAATCCTTTCTCAGGAACAAATTACAAAGGAGAAACTTGGAGAGTTCATTTCTCAATTTTGCGTAAAAGAAAATCGAAAGGGAATGGAAAAGAAAATCGAAAAATATATGAATGATCGAGATGGGGAAAGAATTGATGCTTTGTTGCTTTGAAGAGGTGGTAGAAGAAGATTTAACCCATGGTGTTCACCTTGCGGGAATAGGCGGCGTTGGGATGACAGCCCTTGCAGAGATTTTATTAGATTTAGGGATTCCAGTAAGTGGTAGTGATACTACTTGTTCGAAGAATGTTTTGATGCTTAGGTCTCGCGGAGTGAAGATATACCCATCTCATAAAAAAGAGCAGGTTGGAGAGAAGCTTCTTTGTAGAACACGCGCGGTAAAAGATGATAATGAGGAAGTGCTTGCTGCGAAAAAGGTAGTGTATAGAAGTACTTTGTTGGCATTTTTTGCAAAAAATAAAAAGCAAATTGTAGTCACCGGAGCGCATGGGAAAACATCGGTATCAGCCCTTTTATCTCACTGTATGATGGAGTGTGGTTTTGATATATCTTTTGCTGTTGGTGGTTGGAGTAAAAGCTTAGGTAGGTATGGAAAAATTTCTTCAGGAGAATACTTTATCTTGGAGGGAGATGAAAGTGATGGCTCCCATCTAAAAACCAACCCTTATGCTGCTATTTTGACAAGCTGTGATGTGGATCATTTAGCTTTTTGGAAAGAGGGGAGTAAGTTACAAGATTCTTATATCGAGTTTGCTAAAAAGGTGGAAACAAAAAAGCATTTTGTTTTTCATGGAGACGATCCATTTTTAGCGTTGCACAAGGTAGAAGGGATCCCTTATGGAGAGGGGGAGTATCGGGCAGATAATATAGAATTAGAAGTAGGAGCCTCTTCTTTTTCTTTACGAGAAGAAAGAGTCCATCTGCCAATGTTTGGAGTCTATAATATTCAAAATGCGATTGCGGTAATAGCTTTGCTTGAATCTTTTGATGTGCCTTTTGAAAAGATAAAAAGAGCTCTTGCAACATTTAAGGGTGTGATGCGAAGAATGGAATATTTAGGAGAGAATATCTATTCTGATTACGCTCATCATCCAAGAGAGGTGGAAGAAGTGCTTAAGAGTGTAGAAAAATTTTCCGAGGAGGTAGCGGTAGTTTTTGAGCCTCATCGCCTCTCTCGCTTTCAAGATGAGATGGAGGAGTTTGTTAAGGTTTTTCCACCAGTAGTTATTACCGATGTGTTTGAGGCAAGTGAAGATACAGGAGTAGACTCAAAACCTCTTTTAAAAGAGTTTTGTGAGCGTACGGGGTCTATCTATGTTCCTCTTAATGAAGTTAAGCAGTATTTACAGAAAGAGAAGAAAAAGGTTCTTGCACTAAGTGCGGGAAGTTTGGATAAAAAACTTAGAGAGTTTGTGGACGAGGTGTAGTGAAGAAAAAACTTTTCATATACTCTACG
>JAHZKV010000017.1 GCA_022600215.1 bacterium | reverse complement strand
GATGAGAGCGATAAGCGTAAGAAGATCAAAAAAGCAAAATTTTGATAAAATTTCTTTATTCTCCTGAAAGATTTGCTCTATCCGTGAATAGAAAATATCGATTCTATTAATCGAAATCCTCTCTGTAAGGCAATGAATATGTGGAGAGATAAAGAGCCCCACTTTGAAACCATTTTTTTCTATCCCTCTTGCAATATTAAGAGAGACGCTCCCTTTTCCATTAGTTCCTGTTACATGGATAGTCTTATAGTCATTTGCAGGCATGCCCAGCTGCTCATATGCTGCTTGCAATGCTTGAAAGGCGCCCTTTTTCTCTTTGGGTGGAATAGCCCGAAGAAGCGTCTTTAGGATAAGAGCCTCCTCACCCCTTCCTCGGTAAGGAAGGATGATCCAAGCGATACAAAAGTGCGATGCTCCCCATGATAGTCTGAGCCCCCTGATATCAAAAGGTTCTTATCTTCACACATCTTCAAGAGATACTCAATCTTATCACGAGCAAAATTTCCATAAAAACATTCCATCCCATCAAAGGAATAAGTAGAAATAAGCTTTCGCAATAATTTCCTTCCTTTAATCAAGATAGGATGAGCTAGGATCACCTTCCCACCAGCTATTTTGATGGTAGCGATTGTCTCTTCAATGCTTGGCATCTTTGATGGGACAAAAAAAGGTGCCCTATCCCCTAAAAATTTCTTAAAAGCTTCCGTCATATCACGCGCATACCCCTTTTCGATCAAAGCAAGAGCTATGTGTGGCCTACCAATAGAGCCCATCTTTTCTAAGTCAAAAGAGCAATCAGAAAGATCATACCCCCCTTTTGCAAGCTTATCAAGCATTTCCACAAACCGATTTTTACGCCGCTCTAAGTGCTCTTCCTGCAAAGCTATGATTTTTGGATGGGAGACATCCATCCCATATCCCAAAATATGCACCGATTCTCTCTTTTCACGACTTTCATACATGGTGCTAAATTCTACCCCAGGAATAAGATCTATCCCAATCTCTTTAGCATATGCAAAGACCTCTTCAGAATAGGCCAAGGTAGTATCGTGATCGGTAATAGAGATTCCACTAAGACCTATCTCTTTTGCCATATCCAAAAGCTCAAAAGGAGTCTTTGTCCCATCAGAAAAAGTGCTATGAATGTGCATATCATAAGATCCTAACTTCGCATTCAAGCTCTACCCCCTCTTTTTCTTGGACTATCTTTTGTGTCAGCGCTACCAAAGCTGCTATATCGGCATAAGTAGCACCCTTCTCATTGTTGATAAAGTTGGCATGCTTAGTAGATATCTTTGCCCCACCAATGCGCCTTCCTTTGAGCCCGCACCTCTCAATAAGAGCTCCGGCAGAGAATTCTCCTTCAGGATTTTTAAAAATACATCCAGAATTCTTTTCCTCGATGGGCTGGGTCGAGAGCCTTTTTGCAAGAGCACCTTTCAATGTGTCATACGCTAAAGGATCATGTTGCATCCTTAACTTTGCTCGAACAATTACCCCATCTAACTTGTGGAAAATAGAGTGACGATAAGCAAAAACACATTCCCCCTTAGAATAACGCTGCACTATGCCATCAGCAGACAAAAATTCCACCCATTCTACTACATCAGAAATCCAATGCCCCTTTACTCCAGCATTCATATAAATAGCGCCGCCAATACTTCCTGGTATTCCCACTAGATGCTCAAGCCCTCCAAGATCTTTCTTTGCCATCTTTCTTGCTAGCAGAGGGAGATTTACTCCACTTTCACAAAGAATCTCTTGCCCCTCAAGCTTATATCCCACCATCTTATTGGCAATCACTAATCCGTTATAGAAATCATCCTTGAATAAGACATTTGACCCTCTTCCTAATACGACAAAAGGAATACCTTCTTCTTTTGCAAAGGCCAACACTTCCTGCAAAACAGAAAACTCCTCGACCTCCGCAAAATACTTTGCTTTAGCGTCTATGCCATAGGTATGATATTTTGATATATGGTAGTTATTACAAAGCAGCAATTTTTTCATCGCTTAATTTCTTCTGTTTAAAAACAGAGTCTATCATAGCATGAAGATATTTCCCAGCACCAAAACTACTAAATTTGTGCGCGATACGCAGCGCTTCAGAAACCGCAACCTCTACAGGAATAGCGCCTTTATCCAGCTCAAATAGGATGACTCGTAAAATAGCCAAATCCACCTTTGCAATACGATCTAGAGCATACTCCTCCGATATAGAGGCTACCTGAGAATCAAATCCCTCTTTTTCATTGAAAATTTCTTTTGCTTTTTCAAAAAATGATAGCATGTTTTTCTTCGTCACGCGAAGCGTTGGAACAAGCTGCAGCGCAGCATCAGCAGAAACCTCTGGACTACCCTCTAATAAATAGAGAAGCTGCACCAAAATCTCACGTCTTTTTCTCGGAGAAAGCTCCATATTACGACCCGCCTATCGTTGATACAGATGAGTATATCACATCCAAGAAATTTTACCTATGGAATAAATTTTAGTCTTTAGCAAAAATCTCCCCTTATTTCATAAAAAAATCTTTTGCTT
>JAHZKV010000141.1 GCA_022600215.1 bacterium | reverse complement strand
GGAGAAAAAAGGTCCTGCTTTGACGCTCGCATTTGATGAAAATGGAGCACTTACAAAGCAAGGGGCTGGTTTTTTCCGTTCTACTGGCGCGGAGATCTCTTCTAAAGAAGAGATGGAGAAAAATGCTGCTTTTGAAGTACGAGATGGTCGCATTGTTTTCTTGTCCAAGAAGGAAAAGGTCTTTACCGGAGCACTCTTGCAAGAGCATTTACCAGGGATAGTTGCAAAGGTGCGCTTCCCGAAGAAGATGAAATGGACAACAGATGGCTTTACTTATGCAAGGCCTGTACGCTCTGTCTTGGTGCTTTTTGGTAAACAGTTAATTGATGTAGAAATTTGTGGCGTACGATCGTCTCATGTTATTCCGCTTAATTTGCAACAGCTCGGTGGAGAAGTAAGCATTGCTAAGCCAGGAGAGTATTTATCTAAGCTGGAAAAAGGAAAGGTGTTGGCACTTCCTACAGCAAGAGAAGAGTCTATCAAAGGACAGCTAGAGAAAATTTGTGCAAAGCACAAGACTTTGGTGCTGCATTTAGATGCAGTGATGAAAGAGGTGCTCTTTTTAACAGAGAATCCTATTTTAGCAGTGGGCTCTTTTGAGGAGCGCTTCTTGACACTTCCTGAAGAGCTGATCATCTCTGAGATGGTGGATCATCAAAAGTATTTCCCGATGCGAGGGGAAGATGGAAAAATTAGCACGAAATTTGTCGTGGTAGTGGATAAAGAGCCAACAGAAATGATGATGGCAAACTATGAAAATGTATTGACTGCAAGGCTCTCTGATGGTCTCTTTTTGTATGAAAAGGATTTAGGCGCTTCTTTTGATAGGTGGAACGCTCTGCTTGAAGAGGTGGTGCATCACCCAAAGCTTGGCTCTGTGTACAATAAAGTTGAGCGGGTAGTGACCCTTTCTGATAAACTATCGAACCTTTTAGGTATGCCATATGAGAAAAATGCAGCAAAGTATTGCAAGGCTGATTTGGTTTCTGATGTGGTTTATGAATTTCCTGAGCTGCAGGGGACGATGGGAAAATATTACGCAGTCCAATTTGGCGAAACAGATCAGGTTGCTCTTGCAATCGAAGAGCATTATATGCCAAGGTCAGAAGGTGCGGAGATTCCAACTACTGCTTCTGGAACGATTGTAGCGCTTGCTGATCGGTTAGATAATCTGCTCAGTTATATGGGTATTGGACTTATTCCTACTTCCTCAAAAGATCCTTATGCGTTGCGAAGAGCAGCAGTTGGGGTAAATCGTATTTTGATTGAAAATAAGATCTCGCTCAATTTGAAAGAGGTGGTGCAAGATATAAAGATTGCAGATTTTATCATTCAGCGAATGGGGTCGATGCTCAAAGAGTATGGCTTTTCTGCAAGGGATATTGAGATGTGCGGTATCTATGATAGCTTTGATCCATACAAAATTTATAAGTGCGTGGAAGCAATTGCTCACATTCGCGGTTCTTCTGATGAATTTTCACGCCTTGTCGAAATACACAAGCGAATCAAAGGTTCTGTTGGGAGTGGGGAAGAAGAGTTTTCTGAAGGGAGGCTCCAAGAGCCTGCTGAAAAAGCGCTTTCTTTGTTGGTAAAAAAACTTAGAGGCTCTTATCAAAAGCAGATCGAGCAGGGGGAATTTGAAGCAGCATTTGGCTCTTTGTCAGAGATGGTGCAGCCCTTGGAAAACTTTTTTGAAACAGTGCGCGTGAATGTAGAAGACAAGTCTCTTCAAAAAAATAGGCAGGCGTTACTTTCTATTCCATATAATTTAATGATTAATTCTCTTAATTTTTAAGTATAGTTTATTTTTCACTAGAAGTATAATTGGTGGTTATTTATTCTATTCCTCTTTTTATTATAGGAGGTTATTATGGCAGCAGCATCAGGTGCAGAAGCAGGGCAAGTGAATTATAGGGCATTATTAGACCAGATTTATGGTTTAAGAGCAAATGTGGGAGGGGTCCAAAGCGCTGCTCTTCAAAAGGTTCGCGTCCCGGAGCGCAGAAGAGGTAACGATCCTCAAAGAGAAATAGTGATTTTTGCTGATAATTTATTTCGAAGATTTGTAAGGGGCGCGCGGCCAGGCGACGCAAAAAAATTCTATGATAATGGCACGAAAAAATTGATGAGTGCTGTGTATGGAAAGGGGCGTCATAAAAATAGGGCAAAGCAACAAAAAAGAGAAAGGGATACTCCTATAAAATGTGTGGGGGCTTTTGTTGACAATCTGCGTGCGTATAGAGAACTTGAGATTCCAAGGGGCTTGAAAGATTTAGAAGTTGTAAAGCGTTACATAAAGGTTGTTCCGGAGATTAAAGGCGGATGTATTGACGGCAGTGTTGTGGTGAATTTAACACAAGTGTTGGAGCTTGCCGAGAAAGAGGTAGGGGATAGAATTGTGCAGCGACAAGAGCAGCAACAAGCAGAGCTACAAAGAGCCGCAGCACAAAGAGCTGCAGAAGAGTCTTTGATGCAAGAGCAGTTTGAAGAAATAAAAGCTGAGGTATTGTTTGATTTTGGAAAAGTGATTTCATTTATAAAGCAAATGTTTGGATCTGTAGCAAGATGTAATCAGTTCTTAAATGAAATTCACCGAAGTATGGCGGGGGGGATGATGACATATTCTATAGGAGATGTCCCTAAAATCTCTGAAGGAAAAATTTCTAGGCGTAACTTTTTTTCAAAAGACACATGTGTTAATTTGTATACTTCGTTTGGAATGAATTTTGATCGCCACGGTTTAAATAGTGACATGGGAATGCACATGGTTTTTTATAGTTCTTTGCATGGTTTTTTTGCTAAAAGATGTAGCTCCTATCACCTTGTTTGGGAAGGTTATGGAACGGGTGCTGAACTGCTAATAACAGAAGGTGGTCCTGTTGTGAATCTTAGAGGAAAAATGACACCAAAAAAACAGTTAGAATTTGTAGATTTTTCTGATTTTCCCCAGCTTGCGTCCGTATTTGAAAGAATTTCTGGATGTAACCTTTATCTGAAAGTAGTTGCGGAGGCAAAGGTATTGGAAGAGGAGTATATTCATAAATTACCTAAAGTGGCCTTAAAGGCATTATTGCTAGAAATTCGAGGCTATATTACTTCTGATAGACATTTTTTTGCGTGCTCCTTTGTGTCAACGATTGAATATTGTGTAAGAGGTGAAATGGAGAGAAGAGGAATGGCCGTAGGATCTGAAGCTGCTGGTGGCAGTGGAGGCGGTGGTGGCGGAGCTGCAGCAGCTGCTGGACATGAAGAATAGATGTTTGTTAATTAACCTCTAGTTATAATGTTATGTTTAATAGTAATTTATGATGAATTATTATTCTCGATTAGTTATACTGTTTCTTTTTTTTTATCTTAGGAGATTATTATGGCAGCAGCGGCAGGGCAAGTGAATTATGAGGCATTATTGGCTCGAATTCAAGGTTTACAAGGAAGGGAGGCAGAACTTCAACAAGCTGCTCTAGAAATGGTTCCAGCACCAGCAGCTAGAGGCAATCAGCCTGAGCAAAAGATAGTGCGTTTTGCGGATCGTTTATTTCGAGGTTTTGTAGTAGGTGCAGAGAGAGGTAAGGCAAAAGTTTTTTATGATAAAGGAGTGCGTGGATTAATGACTGATGCGTATGGAAGGGGACGTCATAAAAATAGGGAAAAGCAAAAGAAAAGAGAGAGAGAGACTCCAGTAACATGCGTACGGGCTTTTGTTGGTAAGCTACGAGTGTATAGAGATCATGAGATTCCAGAGGAATTAAAAATATTAGTTGTTGTGCAGCGCTATATGGAGGTTGTCTCCGATGTTAAAGGCGGATGTATTACTAATAAGGTTATAGTGAATTTAACAGAAGTGTTGGAGCTTGCAGAGCAAGAAGTACAGGGTAGAATAGAGCAGCGACAAGCAGAGTGTAGGGCTAGAGTTCAGGCGGAGTTTGAGGCGGTAAAAAAGGAAGTTTTTGAGGAGTGGGAGGATGTGGTGCATTCTTTAAGAGCATTTCATTGCCCTCGTTTACTTCCTGCTCGACAAATGTTTCAATTAGCAGAAACACAAAATTGGTTAATGCTTGAAAAGCAATTTACTCAAGAGCAGGTACCAAGAAGAATAGAAGGTGTAGATATTAGAAATAATTTTCTTCCAGTGGAAAGATGCTCTGGTCATCTGACTTCTATTCGGTCATTTTTTAAGGTGCAGGCTATAGAAAATAGTGAACCATTAGATATTGCTTGTGGTTGTGTATTTAGAGGTTTTTTTGCTAAAAGATGCGCAACTTTCCATACGACTTGGAAAAACTTTCCAGGAGCAGGTGATGCAGTGGTCATGGAGGCTGTTTCCCTTAAAGTGGTAGAAAATTTTTGGGATCCTTCCGTCAAAGGTGATCTTGTGGACTTTTCAGCGTTTCCTCAAGTTCAATACATTTGGAGTAAAGTGGGTAATTTTAAAACTACTGCTGGAGAAGGAACATTAACTGCATTGCCACAAGACTTATTAGATAGCAAAGACTTACTACAAGCTCATTTTGAAGGGTTTACTCTTGAACAGTTAACGATTGTCAGGGGAGAAATTCGAGGGTATATTGACGACGCTAATCATTTTTTTGCGTGTAGTTTTGCGTCGGCTTTAGAATATTTTGTTGTCTGTGAGATGGAGCAAAGGGGTGAAGACGGCGGAGGCGGTGGTGGCGAAGGCGCTGCTCCAGCTGCTGGTAATGAAGAATAAGAGATTATTGCGGCACTTGCTTCTTGTGCAATGAGGACTCGTAGATTTTTTCGTATTTTTGTGCAGGATATTTCCAGCTAGCATCGCGGGAGAGTCCGTTTTGCATCATTTTTTGCCAAAGAGGGGTGTTTTCTTGGAAAGTAGAAAATACCTCTTCTAATACACCATCAACGGCTTGCTCTGTTTGTTCTTCAAAAACAAATCCAGTTGGGTATGCCGAATTTTTATCGTGGACGGTATCTTTTAATCCCCCTGTTTTGCGAACAATTGGGATGGTGGCGTAGCGCATAGAGATGAGCTGAGTGAGTCCACATGGCTCAAATTTAGAGGGAAGGAAAAGGGCGTCTGCTGCAGCAAAAAGTTTGTGAGAGAGCTTATCGTCAAAAGTAAAAGATAGGTGAATTCTTTTATGATCTTGGTATTTTTCTTGGAGCGCTAAAAAAGGTTTTTCTAACGGTTTTTCGCAAATGGTGCCAAGTAGGATAAAAGATCCCCCTCTTTTTTCCACCTCTTCAATGGCATGTAAAATAAGCTTTGGCCCTTTTTGAGAGGCAATTCTTGTAATACAAATAACAAGTGGTCCGCTGGTGCTTTGTTCCATCTTAAGGGAGTGAAGGAGCGCTTTTTTGTTCGCCTCTTTTTTTCGTAGGATATCTAAGATGAAAGTGCTGTTTACAGGAAAATTTTCGGTAAGGTTGGGATCTATTTCTGGATTCCAGGTGTCAGTTTCTATTCCGTTAAGTACTCCGGCAAGTTTTTTATGCAGTTTTTTTATGGTTCCTTCTAGCCCAAAGCCAAATTCTTTGGTGGTGATTTCTTTGGCGTAGGAAGGGGAGACGGTAACTACTTTATCGGCATAGATGATAGCGCCTTTCATTAAGTTGATGGTGCGATCACATGCAGGATCCATTAGTAAATCTTTTGAGAGGAAGCTTGCTCCAAATAAGCCAATTCTTGTGAGTAATTTTGGAGGGATCTTTCCTTGGTGTTCTATGTTGTGGATATTAAAAATAATGGCACCAACAAGCTTTTTCACCTCAGGAAATAGGTTGTGCACGAGGGGAGCAACAGCAGCGGTTGGCCAATCATGAAGGTGGACGACATCTACGGAGGAGTTTTCTTTGCGTATAAACTCTACAGCTGCACGGGAGAAATATAAAAACCTTTCGCTGTCTATCTCTGTACCATAAATCGTTCCTCGCTTGAAATAGTAGTCAAGGTGATCAGGATCGATCAGGAAAATGGTTACCCCTTCAAAGGTTGCCTTGTACACCGTGTTATGAAATTCGTTTCCATTTTCGTAACACCAAAGGTCTTGGATATAGATTTCTATGGAATCAAATACTTTGATATCGATGAGGTCATATTTAGGTAGAATGACTGAGACATGGTGCCCATCTTCTACCTGTTTTTTTGAAAGTCCGTGGAGTACATCGCCAAGTCCACCTGCTTTTGCAAATGGGCTAAATTCAGATGTGATGTGCGTAATTTTCATTAATACCTCTTTTGTCTTTATACAGTGCATGTAAATAGGATGAAAGTATTTTTTTTTAGGTGAATTTATATTCTTACTAGTTTGTATTATTCTCCTTTTATAATTTGGAGGTAATTATGGATGTAGGAGGAGGCGGCGGCGCTAAGTAGGGAAGAGTGCTTCTTGGGATCATATTTTGGTAAGATTACAGACACGTCATGTCTATCTTCTTTTGCAAAAGGGCTAAACTCCGATGTGTTGGGTACAACTCTTGTAAGTTATTGGTTCTTGTAAAAGATAATACAGAAAGTATAATTATATATTTAATCTTTAATAAATGATGTCTTTTGTTATAATAAATCTGCAAGTTTATTTAGGAGTATATCATGGACGCAAGTGCGGCAGGACCAGTAGGTGTAGATTATAGAGGGGTATTAGAGGTAATTAATGGCTTAGAGTCATCGAATTTAGAAGAGCGAAAATTAGTTTGTTTAGCGGCTGTTCATTGGGAAGGGCGTATAAATTCTGATTTTAAAGGAGCTGTAGATGGCTTTGCTTATAATCTCCTTAGAAAATTTGTATTTGAGGCTCGTGAAGGACGAGCTCATGATTTTTATGGCTGTAATTCTCGTAGAGCTATTGAAGCTGCTTATCCTGGATCTAGAAAAGCAAAAAAAGATTATAAGAAAAAAAGGGATGTAAATGCATTGTGTTTAGATTTATTTGTAAGATATTTGCAAAAATATCGTAGAGCTGAAGTGCCAGCTGAGCTTCATGGTTTGAGGTGTGTGCAGGCTTATATGAATGTTTATGTTGAAGGTC
>JAHZKV010000140.1 GCA_022600215.1 bacterium | reverse complement strand
TTTAAGGGCCTTATCAATACGTATCATAGCAATTTTTATAATATCTGATTGCGTACCTTGGATAGGGGCATTTACAGCAAAGCGCTCGTTTGCAGCTCGTACTAGGAAGTTTTTGCTATCAATGTCTGGAAGTTTCCTCTCTCTCCCTAGCAAGGTGGTAGTCTTCTTCTCTTTTTTTGCCTTTTCCATCATATGGTCGATAAAGACTTTTACTTTTGGATACTTTTCAAAATAGGTTTGGATGAAAACTTCTGCCTCTTTTTTGGTTATTCCAAGTTCTTTGGAGAGGCCAAAAGCTGTTTGTCCGTAGATAAGCCCAAAGTTTACTGCTTTGGCATTGTATCGCATATCTTTTGTGACTTGGTCTGAAGGGATGCCATAGACGGTGGCTGCAGTTTCGGTATGAATATCTTTGTCCTTATTAAAGGCGTCAAGCAGTGCTTTTTCTTCTGACATATGCGCAAGGATACGAAGCTCAATTTGAGAGTAGTCCAAAGAGAGGTAGGACCAATCTTCATTTTCTGGAGTAAAAGCTGCACGAACTTTTCTTCCTTCTTCGGTACGGATGGGGATATTTTGTAGATTTGGATTGGAGGAGGAGAGTCTTCCCGTAACGGTACCTGATTGGTTGAAGGTGCAGTGAATGCGATGAGTGTTTGGGTTTACTTCTTTTGGAAGGGCATCTACGTAGGTAGAGCGTAGCTTTTCAAGGGAGCGGTACTCGATAAGGAGGGGGATGATGGGATGTTCCTTTTTTAGAGTATGTAGAACATCTGCTGCAGTGCTTGACTTTTTGATATTGGAAATTTTTAGATCTTCAAACAAGACGACAGATAGTTGCTTCGGCGACTTGATGTTAAATTCTTTGCCAGCCTCCTCATAAATTTGGGAGGAAAGGGTGTGAATTTTGGAGGCAAGCTCTTTGCTATAGCTTTCTAGATTTTTTGTATCCACATACATGCCATGCTCTTCCATTTCTGCAAGGATAGGGAGGAGGGGAAGTTCCAGGTCATAGAAGAGTTTTTCAAAACCTTTTTCTTGCAGCTCTTTTTCAAAAAGCTCTTTGAGGGCGATGGTGGCATCCACATCTTCGCAGCAATAGGTGGTTGCTTGATCAAGAGGGACATCATTAAAAGTCATTCCTTTCCCTTTAGGGAGGAGTTCTTTGAATGGTGTCTTTATCTTACCAAAGTATTGAAATGTTAGCTCATCAAGATTATGACGTGTTTTATGGGATTCTAATACGTAGGAAGCAAGTAGTGTGTCAAAAGAGATGGCTGGTAAGGTTAGCCCAGCGTGTTTTAGGATATGGAGATCGTATTTGATATTGTGCCCATAAAAGCTCCTTTTCCCATCAAACAATGGAGCAAGTTCTTGGATCACTTCTTCTCTTTTCATCTCGCCGTTAAGCGGTATGTAATAGCACACACCTTTTTTAGCGCCGAGGCCTACGCCAACTAGCGCATCTTCCATAGGCCGAAGGCCAGTGGTCTCGGTATCAATACAAAGCTCTTTTTCAGAGCTAAGAGATTTGACAAGTCCTTTTAAGGAAGGTAGATCTTTGATTTGGGTATAATTGGCAGAGCCATCTACCCCTGCATCATTTCCCAGCTCTTTAAGGAGAGTACGAAATTCCATTTTCTCATAAAAAGCACGTAGTGCTTTATCACTCCCTTCTGCTTTTTGATAGAAAGAAATTTCTTCAGGAATATCAAGATCGGTTTGGATGGTAGCAAGGAGGTAACTCATTTCCGCATTTGCAGCTTCATTTAAAATCTTTTCTCCCTGCTTTTTATTTTTAAGGGAGGCAGCACACTCAATCAATTCTTTGAGGGTACCATGTTCATTTAATAATTTTGCCGCAGTTTTTGGTCCCATCCCAGCAATTCCTGGGATGTTATCGGAGCTATCCCCTACGATGGCAAGGTAGTCAATAAATTGATTAGGGGTAATGCTATATTTTTCCTCCACCTCTTTTTGCCCTAAAATGGCATTGTCTTTGTGAGTGTGCACTAAAAAGGTGTGGGCATCCACCAGCTGACACAAGTCTTTGTCCGAAGAGCAAAGGTAGGCATCCACTCCCTTAGAAGTAGCAAGTCGTGCGACAGCACCCATTCCATCATCTGCCTCTACTCCATCTATTTCTATGATTGGAAATCCTGCTGCCTCGCAATACTCTTTGGCAAACCCAATTTGTGGGTAGAGGTCATCGGGAGCTTTTGCTCGATGGCCTTTATAGTCAGGATAGATAGAGGTACGTGAAGCTTTATTGTTGGGACCATCAAAGACTACCGCTATATAATCTGGTGAAAAGTCCTTTTCAATCTTTTTCAATGCGCGAATAAAGCCAAAGAGTGCGTTGGTAGCTATTCCTTTGCTATTAGACATATTTCTAATCGCATAATACGAGCGAAATATGTAGTTACTTGCGTCAATGATAAAGATTTTCTTCATAGGCTTTAAGGTAGATCGGCCATTAGGCTAAAAGGTGGCTCTTCTTTTGTTCCAAATATTGTGGTGTACGCACTATCAAATTTTGATTGAAAGTTTTGCAGGTAGCTTAGTGGACTTTCAAAGGAAATTACCTGGTAATTTTCTCCTTCTATACCCAAAGCAGTAGCAAATTGCTGCACAGCCATGTTGTAAGTGGTGTTAGTCTGGTCAATGTAGCCAAGTTGCTTTGCTCTTTCTCCATAGTAGATGGTAGCTCCAAGCTCTATGATCTTTTCTTTGGTAAGCCCATGAGACGCTCGAGCGTCTGCTACGACATCAGTAAAGCGCTCATAGATAGCATCTACTAGGTTTAAGATATCTTGGTAGTGCTCTTTACCTTTTGGCGATGGAGAAAACATAGGAAAATGCCTTTTGTTTTTTCCCGCGGCAATTGGGGTGGACTCCACTCCATTTTTTTGCATTAGGCCATAGAAATTGAAGTTAGGATTAGAGAGAAGAACTCCAACAGATCCAATTACAGATACTGTTTGCGCAGAAATATGATCACCTGTACAAGCGATATAATAACCGCCTGAGGCGCACATGCTCCCAACCCATACATGAACAGGGATGCTGTGTTTCTTTTTAAAGGTCATGATTTCTTGGTAGATGTCATCTGATTCTGAAGCAGATCCTCCAGGGGAGTTGATCTTTAGCAATAGACCTTTTACTGTAGAGGTATCGATACCGTAAAGAGAGGGTTGTCGTAGAATCTTTGCAACCATTTCCCTAGTGTTCATGGAATGACGGTTTATTTTTCCAATTACCCCTTCTACATTAATTTGTAGAATGGTAGGGGTAGAAGTGCTTAGTGTTGCCGCATATCCTGTATTTGATCTCTCTACTTTGATTGGGAGTATATCACCAGCAGTAGAAGCATTGCCTTTGTAGGCAAGACCAATGAGCATGAAAAATAGGAAGATCCCGAGGATAAAGCCAAACACAGAAACAAAAGAGCCGAAGAAGCGTTTTAAAATGACAGTGAAAATGGATTCTTTGCAATGAGGCATGATTTCTCCTTGTTATTAGGTAGGGAGGATATCATGATGAGCAACTCATTACAAGAAAAATTAGTTAGTAGAACTAACCCTTGGTTTGTTAAAGAGGATGGTTTTGATAAGCAGTTCCACATAAATGGCTGCTCCAAGTACAAAGAACAGCTGATAAATAATTACGGGAATAATAAAGCTGGTAGCAATTGCGAGTAATACGACAAACTGCATGGCAGTGGTTATTTTGCTAGTAATTGCAGGATAAAAGAGGAGCCCTTTCCAGCGATACAATGCAAGTGTGGTGATAACATATAGGGTAACTGCAACGTCACGAACAAGTAGTGCAATAAGGCCAAAGAGAGGGAGTTTCCCTTCTACAAAAAGAATTCCAAGCACGAAGTAGACAAAAAATTTATCCATCACAGGGTCAAGAACTTTTCCAAGTAGAGTTTCATTCTTGAATCTCCTGGCAATGTATCCATCAAAACAATCAGAGACCATAGCTGCAATGATGGCAAAGACACGAACAAAGGTCGATGGTAAAAGGAACAAGAACGCAATTGGTGCTCGCAGCAAGGAAATGGTATTAGAAAGAGTCAACATATTTTTCATTATAAAGTGTAAATCTTTTTATTTCCTATGCTTTTTGTGGAGTCAATCCTTCTTGTGGATCTTCTGCGGGATATTGATGCTTCCTTTTGAAGCGGTGGAGTACAGTTTACCAAGGGCACGTACTGCTACAAGCCATCCAAGGAAAATAAGGATGATGATGCATCCTACATATGGAGCGCTGATGGTTACTGTTCCGAAGAAGAGAAGGAGAGATTGGTGAATGAGGGAGGCTCCAGATTTTCCTAGGCGAGAACCTACGCCATCAATAGCAGATTTTCCTTTTTGCTTACATTCCTTGCTAAGGGGGATAAAGGCCATTTCTTTGGTAACGTCAAAAAAGGTAAATTTGGATGCTCGAGAAAAGACGTTTTGGACAGAGCCTAGGAGGGTGATAATAGCAAGAGGGGAGCTGCCAAAAGCTCCAGCGATACTTAAAGCAAATGGGGTGGATTTGCCAAGGTAGAAGAAGAAAAAGAGGGAGGCTGAGATAAGTAAGATTACGGGAGTGACATAGGCTGATACGGTCCATCCAAATTTTCGTACCACTTGGCCACATACGAAGATGGATAAGATGGTGGATAAGATCCCAATAAAGGACATCACATTAGCCATGTAGGCACTATAGTCGGCGCCATATGGATAGAGTTGATGAGCTTGGTCTTTCCATACAATCTCAATGAGGGTCAAAGCTCCATTGAAAGAGAGGACCAATAATGCGATACAAATTAAATATTTAGATCTTGCTAGGTATGCAAAGTTCTCTCTTAAGCCCATCTTCTTGGCTTTTGGCTTTTTCTTTGCAGCAATGGTATCTGTGTTTTCTGGATCAACTAGGGTATGGTTTAATCTACGGTACATGAGGAGTGTTAAGATCCCTGTGACAATCACGATACACACACTCACCATCAAAGAGAAAGACCATCGATCAATGGCTACGTTGAGGTAGGAATGCAAGAAAGTGCTACAGAAAAATACTCCTGCTTGTCCAGCAACGATAGTAGAAAGGTTTGCTCCAACGCTCAAAATGGAGTAAAAACGTCCTGCTTCTTTTACACTGGTCACTTCATTCGCAAATCCCCAAAAGAGCACAGACATGATCATGGTTCCCCATAGCTCACTCATCACATAAAAGAGGGTGAAGGTCCAGTTTCTAAAAATTGCTATGAGTCCAGTAAACCCCTTTGGAAGGTAAGATTGGAGGCGGTCAGCAAGGTCGTTGGGGTGGAGGGTATTTTGGTTGGGGTAGAGGAAAAAGGCAAAAATAAAGAAAAAAGTTAAAAACCCTGTCATCATGATGGTAAAAACTTTTTCTTTAGAATATTTATTAGCAAGCCTTGTAAAGATAAGGGTGCTCAAAAGCGCCATCGGTAAGATCGCCCACAGCTTGATAAATGGAATAGTTGCTGCACCAGAGTTTTTTGCAGTGACTACAAGGGCATCTTTGATTGTTTTAAGTAAACTATAGTTGAAAACTATTAGCGAGTATATAAGGAGCATTGGGAC
This sequence comes from bacterium, assembly GCA_022600215.1. Lineage (GTDB taxonomy): Bacteria > Chlamydiota > Chlamydiia > Chlamydiales > 2-12-FULL-49-11 > JAJACQ01. The sequence continues at coordinate 3,332 of JAHZKV010000140.1, read as the reverse complement.
AAATTTGCCATATTCTTTCTTGAGAATAGGCCAAAATAGGCGTTTAAGAGTGGGCATAGTATCTAATAGATCGTCGCGTGCCATAGATGCCTTGGTAAGATGTTAAAAAAAGATTTGGTGCTACTGACCAGAGACTTACTGGGGAATAAGGAGGGAGCAAGGGAGGAAGTATTTTTTCGTATCTTCAAAATAATCTCTAAGATAGGCTTTTTATAGCTTTAGAAAATTCCCTCTAAAACTTACATCTATTATACCTGAGATTAGATATTAAGCAAGGAGAAGTTATGAGAAAAGCGCATGGAAATGGATAAAAATTATTTTAGTATTTGTATGCCTGGAAGAGTGCCTTTTTCAATAAATTCCAAGGTAGCACCACCTCCCGTGGAAATATGGGTGAATTTTTGCCATTTAGGCGCCATATGGGCAGCAGCAGCAGTATCTCCACCTCCAACAATGGTCATAGCTTTGCTTTCAGATAAAAACTTTGCCATCTCCATAGTTCCTCGTTTGAATGGCTCTAATTCAAAGACACCAAAAGGGCCATTCCAAAAAATAGTTTTAGCATTGCCTAATACTTCTTGCAGCTCGGTAATGGTTCTTGGCCCAATATCTGCTCCAATATAGCCAGCGTCAATTCCTTCTTCGATAGATACAATGGTGGTTTCTGCCTCTCCAGAAAGGGTTTGGGCAATGATAATATCTTCTGGAAGGTGCAACGCTATCCCTTTGGATTTACATTTTTTAATAAGGCTTTTTGCGGTATCAATATGCAGGTGATCTACTAAAGAATTTCCTACGGCATAGCCACCTGCGGCTAAAAAAGTAAAGGTCATGGCACCAGTGATGATGAGTCCATCAATGCGATCTAATAAGGATTCCAAAATTCCAATTTTGGTGGAAACCTTTGCTCCACCAATAATAGCATAAAAAGGGCGCTCTGCTTGCCCTAGTAAGTTTTCTAATACCAGGATTTCTTTTTCTACTAAAAAGCCTGCCCCTTTGACCTCATATTGCTGAGGGACAAAATAGGTGCTGGCATGTTTGCGATGCAGTGCTGCAAAGGCGTCATTAATAAAGATATCGGCCAGGTCGCTAAGAAAATCAATAAATGCGGGGTGGTTTTTTGGATCTTCTTCTCCGGGATGGAAACGGACATTTTCTAGTAGCAGTAATTCTCCAGGGCGTAAACGATCTACCATTTTTTTGGTGTTGGAGCCAAACTCTGGAGGGGCGATACCAACTTCTTGATCTAGTAAGGTGGATAAATGATTAGCGATAGGTGCTAGGGACAAAGAGGGAACAAAGCGTCCTCCAGGTCTTCCAAGGTGGGAGAGTAAAATACAGGAGGCGCCAGACTCTAATATGTATTTAATAGTAGATAAAGATGCAGTAATTCTGGAGTCGTCGGTGATATTCCCTTCGCCATCTATGGGTACGTTGAAATCTACCCGTACTAATACTCTGCGATCTTTCAGGTGAAGAGCAGTGAGTGTTTTTAAATTTTTATCTTGTAACATAGTTCCTCAATTTCCAAATAAAGACTCTGAAAAGTGGCTATTGTTGAAAAAATCTCAGAGTTGGTAAAAGTATTACAAATCTTTGAATGGATTGCAAGACTCAAAGAAAGGCTTTTGTTTTCTTCGTCTTTTTCTCTCTTGTTTGATGGAATAGAGGAGATCTTCGTCGAAGTCTTGGTGGCTGGCCCAGTGTAGGTAGTCAATAGGGATTTCTCTAAAGAACATGCCGCGATACTTTCCAAATGGAAAGGTCCTCATTGCAATAGGTCTGGTAAGTCGATTGAGCATCTCTTCGGTAGTCTTAAATCCATGAGATAGTCTTTCATATACCTTGATATTAACGATGACATCATTCATTGCTCTGTGAGCCCCTTCTTCTGGTATGTTGAAGTGTTCCCGTAGCACTTCAAGAGAATTTTTTGGAGCTTCCCCGTAGAGCCTTGCAAGGCGAAGGGTATCGATTACTTCGTTGGATGTGATCGACTTGGAGTGCCCATGTTTGCGAAGGGCTGCTTCGATGATTTTAATATCAAAGCCTACGTTATGACCCATGATAGGATAGTTGCCAATGAGCGCTACCACTTCATCAAGGACATCTTCAATATGGGGTTTTCCTTGTACCATATCATCGGAGATATGGTGGATAGCAATAGACTCTTCAGGGATAGGCCTTTTGGGGTCAATCAAATAGTCGAGGCTAGCAATCTCTTTATCCAGGGTAAATTTTACCACTGCAATCTCAATAATTTCATCATTTTCTGTGTCTAGTCCGGTAGTTTCACAGTCTAAACAGATGAGTGTATCTTTTTTAATGGCTCCCATTTTCTAACATATCCTTTAAGGCGTTTATGAGAAGTTTTTTTCCTGAATAGTTTTTGGTGGAGTAGAGCACAGTCTTACATCCTTCTAGTTCATCAGGGAGCTCTTTTAGCTTTTTTTTCTCTCTTCCTTTTAGTTTATCTGTTTTGGTAAAAACAACTAAAGGTTTTTTTCCCAATGAGGCAAGATATTGGATCAATTCAATATCTTTAGGGAAGGGTGGGTGTCTGCTATCAATTAAAATGGCAAAGGTGATTTTATCGAGTTTTTCTTCAATAAAACTGCTAATCCATCGGCCCCAAGCATCTTGTTCCTTCTTGCTCTTTTTTGCAAAACCATACCCTGGGAGGTCTACTAAAAAAAGACCCTCTCCTACTAAAAAGTAGTTGATTAGTGCTGTTTTTCCTGGAGTGGAGGATGTTTGTGCAAGATTTTTTTTCGAAAAGAGGTGGTTGATGAGGGAAGATTTTCCTACATTGGATCTGCCTGCAAAGACAATGATAGGGAAGTCTTCTTTCGGAAAGTGCTCTTTTTTGGTGCCAGAGAGGAGAAATTTGCAATGATCAAAGGAGTATGCCATGAATAGCTACCTCTCTTTTGTCTCCCTTATGGGTAAGGGTAATATGAATAGGGTCTTTGCATGCTTTTTCTACAATCTTTGGCCACTCGATAATGGTAATAAAAGGCGCTCCCAAGTATTCTTCAAAGCCAAGAGCAAAGAACTCGTCTAAGCTGTTGAGTCGGTAGAGGTCGAAGTGGGCAACGCTATCATCGTATATATTGAGGTAAGTGAAGGTGGGGCTGGTAACTATTTCCCCAATTCCAAGATGGCTAACTAAGAAAGAGGTGAAGGTAGTTTTTCCTGCACCAAGGTCTCCTTCTAAGGTGAGAATGGATCCAGGGGAAAGTTTGGCTGCAATCCTTTTTGCTAAATTATTCATCTCTTCTAAGGAACAAAGATAAGTACTAGAGGTGGTCATGATTCCTGCCTCTATT
>JAHZKV010000016.1 GCA_022600215.1 bacterium | reverse complement strand
CTCAAATCCGACTACTTGTCCTTTATAAAAGATGATTGCATATAAAATTTCTTCTTTAAGCCAGTTTTTGTCGGTGCCAATTAAGCTGTAGGGGATCGTTACTTGCTCAAATGTTTCATCATGCATGAGCGTTACTCCATCCGCGTCGGTAAAAAGAAGGCGCATATAGGTTTCGTTGACATCAGCAAGAGTTAGCTTTTCATTCGATTTAAAAGTCTTTTCAAGTTGTTGCCCTGTTTGTAAATTTTTTAATTTAGTGCGAGTAAAAGCTTGACCTTTTCCAGGTTTCACGATGTCTGCGAGCACGACATTGTAGGGCATGTTGTCGATTTCAAGCTTCATCCCTTTTTTGATTGCATTTGCATCTACTGTAGCCATAATACCTCTGATTTGAAAGGTCTATTATCACATATGGAGTCTTTCCTGGCAAGCTCTATACAGGTATAGCTTCCCCACTGCTTATTTGGGGGCTATTTTCTTTTCCTGGTAATCTTTGTCGCTCTTTATCTGGTCTTGGTGTGATTTGGGGGGTGCTGCTAGCAACAAGATTAGCCATTATCTGTTGTTGTGCTTGTAATAATGTTGCGTGTGCGGCCTTGGAGTTCTTTTCTTGCTGTTTAAGGCTTTCTACTACACTTTCTAGTTGAGTTTTCAGGGATTGTAGATCGTCGATTTGCTTTCCAAGTTTTTGCATGTGTTCTTTCATTTTTCTTACTTCTGCGGCCACTTTTACAAGGTTACCTGGTGCATGGCGCAGTTCCTCAGCGGCTTTTTGTATATTGCCAACTTGAATTTTTAACTCGGCATTTTGGCGTGCTTGCTCTGCTGTAGTTGCTGCTTGCTCTTCATTTAAAGATTTTTGTGTGGCTAGTTGCTCCTCCATCGTTTCAAGGGTGATGTACATTTCCCTTACCATGTGGTTGATGATTTCCATGCGCTGGTGATTTCTTCTTAAGGTAAAGTATCTTTGCATCATGGAAAGCGTAAAAATAGAACCGACAGCGCTAGAGTTAATAAAAATTACAACACAGCTGATTTTTACTATTCCTGAGGTTAGGGCAACGCCCGCAACGGAAATAAAGCTAAGGCCGACAGAGGAAACGATTACAGAAACGGTGATAGGTCCGATGTTTTTGGTGATAGTTTGCACAAAGGGGATTTGATTGATAATAGGAAGTTCTAAAACAGCAAAAACATCAGGAAATAGGTCAATTACTACACGAACAAAGCGATGTTCAGAGCGCTCTACCATTTTTTTTGCTTCCTCTTGTCTTTCTAAGAAGTTTTTATAAGTGGAAGGGGTGGTAGTGCTAACTCGTGTCATTTTATCCTGATAAATTTTTGATTAAACATAATACAAAATATAATTAACAACAAGAAAAGATTTTAAAGGCGGTGTTTTTCTTTACAGAGCATAAATTTTGTGTTATTATCCCTGTCAATTTTTTAATGATATTAGGTAAAAATGAGAGAAAAACGGGAGCACTTTGGATCTAAATTAGGGTTTATGCTCGCAGCGATTGGTTCTGCTATTGGCCTTGGTTTGCTATGGAAATTTCCCTACGTGATTGGTCAAAATGGTGGCGGCTTATTTCTGCTTACTTATTTCTTTTGTATTTTTTTTGCGGGGATTCCGCTCTTTATTGGAGAAATTATCCTTGGAAGGAGCACACAAAGTGCCGCGATTCGTGCTTTTGCGAAAGGTTCTCCTGATAAAGATAGTAAACTTGCAATTGGTGGTTATTTAGGTGTCCTCTCTTCCTTTTTGATTATGAGTTTTTATTCCGTGATTGCTGGATGGGGACTCTCCTATATTTTAACCTCGCTTTCTGGGTTTTACGCTGGGAAGACGCCGGAGCAGGTGGCGCAAATATTCACGGCCCTTTCCGGTAGTGGAAGCATTACCATTTTATGGCATGGAGTCTTTACTGCGATTACGATGTTTATTGTATTATCTGGTGTCCAGAAGGGGATTGAATATTGGTCAAAAATTTTGGTGAAGGCGCTCCTTTGTATTTTGGTGGGATTGTTTATCTATAGCACAACGCTGCCTGGCTTTGCAGAAGCAGTTCGATTTGTCTTTGTACCAAAAACAGGAAGCTTTTCCTTAATGAGTGTACTAGAAGCACTTGGCCTTGCATTCATGACGCTAAGTCTTGGGCAAGGGATCATGATTTCTTATGGTAGCTATGTGAATCGAGGGCAAAATATCGTTAAGATGTCCCTTGTTGTAGCTTTTTCAGTAGTGATCGTTGCGATTTTATCAGCACTAACTATTTTCCCAGTGGTATTTACTTTTGGTCTATCGCCAGCAGCTGGTCCTGGTCTTGTGTTTAAAACATTGCCTGTCTTATTTGCAAAACTTCCTGGCTCGATGGTAATTTCTACCATTTTCTTTTCTCTATTTGTGTTTACCGCACTCACATCAGCGGTTCCTTTAGTGGAGGTGGTAGCAACAAATTTGATGGAGAAGTTTGGCTGGAGTCGAAAACAGGCAACACTACGAGTATGTTTGATTATTTTTTTGTTTGGAATTCCAAGTGCTTTATCTGGGGTGAGCGGTGTTTCTTCTACCTGGTGTGAGATATTTGGGAGAAACTTTTTAGATACGGTGGATCAACTGGCTTCTGTTTGGGTTATCCCTCTTGCAGGATTATTTACTTCGATTTTCATTGGCTATCGAATGAAAAAAAGCTCGCTTAAGAAGGAGTTTTATGATGGTGCAGGATTGAAATGGGGGTTCTCCATTTGGTATTATGGGATCTCTATTTTTGTTCCGGCAGTGATTTTATTGATCTTACTGCAAACTAGTGGGCTGATCAATCTATCAGGAGTCTTGTAATGACAGAAAGAAAACACGAACATTTTAGCTCAAAGATTGGCTTTTTATTTGCGGCAATTGGTTCTGCGGTAGGGCTAGGGGTTTTATGGAAGTTCCCATTTACCGTGGGAAATAATGGCGGGGGGCTTTTTATCCTTTGCTACATTTTATGTATTTTGTTGATTGGTCTTCCTGTGTTTATTGGAGAGATTTTACTCGGTAGAGCTTCAGGAGAAGGGGCAGTAATGTCTTTTCAAAAGCTTCACCCTGTAAAGGGTTGGTCTCTTGGCGGAATGCTAGGGGTGATCGCCTCCTTTTTTATTATGAGCTTTTACTCAGTAGTTGCTGGGTGGGGGCTTTCCTATATAGTGATGTCACTTTGTGATTTTGCAAAGGGCCTCTCTTCTTCTGAAGTATCTGATGTCTTTTATTCTCTTTCTAGCTCAGGAGGGATTTCTCTTTTGTGGCACGGGATATTCACCTTGATTACAATGATGATTGTCTTCTCAGGCGTAAAAGAGGGGATTGAGTATTGGGCGAAGATCATGATGCGTCTCCTCTTTATCATTTTGACGCTGCTTGTCTTTTACAATGTGAACTTATCAGGATTTCATGATGCTTTGGAGTATCTACTAGTAGGCTCTCCAGGTTCCTTTAAAGCTTCCTCCATATTAGAGGCGCTCGGTCTTGCTTTTTTCACCCTTAGCCTTGGGCAAGGTATTATGATTTCCTATGGAAGTTATATGCGTAAAAAGGAGAGTGTCCCTTTGATGTGTAGCTTTGTTTCTATCGCAGTGATTGTGGTAGCAACCCTTGCAGCACTCCTTATCTTCCCTGTGATCTTCTCTTTTGGGCTGGATCCTTCCATGGGAACAGGGATGATCTTTCAGTCGCTTCCCCATCTCTTTATCAAGCTACCAGCCGGTAAGGTGATTGCAGTAGCATTTTTCAGCCTATTTGTCTTTGCTGCAATAACCTCTTCCATGGCTTTTGTAGAGGTAGTCTCCGTGAATATTATGGATCATTATGATATCCCAAGAAAAAAGGCAGTGATGATCACCTGCCTACTTACTTTTATCTTTGGAATACCCTCGGCCTATTCAGCAACAGGTGGTATCTTCCCCGGATGGGATAGTGTCTATGGGATGCCATTTTTAGAGACGATCGACAACTTCATCTCCGTATGGGTTATCCCAATAGGAGGGCTGATCACCTCCATCTTCATAGGTTGGGTTGTCCCAAGAGCGACATGGAAAAAAGAGTTCATGCATGGACGAAAAGGTACTTCCCTCTTCTATCTCTGGTACTACTTTATCAAGTTCATCGTCCCTGTGTTGATCTTGTTGATCATCCTCCAAAAAAGCGAAATCATCCGCATGAATTAGGGGCTCTGCCCCTAATAACCCCGGCAAAGGGTAATAACCCTTTGCAAACCCCTTGTTGATTTTTTGTGCATGCACAAAAAATATAGTATAAAAATAGCGATGGGTTTGTTAAGGGCGTGGCCCTTATCTGGGGTGTGGGGTGAAACCCCACATTACTCTACATCTTCTTCTGGTGGATCGATGCTTATCTCAAGGGTGCTATCCTGAGGGAGGCCTGCATCTTCTTTGAGGGTGTTCATGATGGCGGTACATTTGATAAAGGCGTCTTCCCAATGGATGGCCTCTTTTTTATCGAAGGCGTCGTGTATATGATTGAAGAAGGCTTCTATCAGCTCTTTTTCTTTTTGGGTGAGCTCGTCGAGGGGGAGGTGGAAGAGGGCTTCGATGGAGTGGACGAGTTTTTCTTCGAGATTGGTTACGGGGTTGGTGAGTCCGTATTGGGAGAGGAGTATTTCCTCTACTGCTTTCATGGTGAGCTCGAGCTTATCGATCACTTTTGCTGAGAGGGAGATTGGAGCGAGGGCTTTTTGTTCTATCTCTTCTTCCATTTGATAGATTCTGCCGATAGCATCGAGGAAGATGGAGATCTTTTTTAGGGCTATTTTGCTGATGGTGGGTGATGTGATGGCGCTATCAATTTCTGATAAGGCGCGAGCAAAATCCCCCTTGTATTCCTCTAAGTAAGAAATGTGCATCAAAATGCGTAGAAAGTAGACTTTCTTTTGCAGTTTACTTACCAAATCTTTAACTTTTTCCTCTGCGGAAATAGCTTTTTTTTGCTGGTTAGAAAAGTTCTGAAGTGCTGATATATCTTCTAGTAAGGAGAAAATATCGGCAATTAATTTTTTTGTATAACTAAATAAATGTTCCATAATTAAACTTATTATAATATATGTAAGCATATAACTGTAATTGACTGATACAAAGGGGTTAGAGGTTATGCAGCTTGTTGGTGCTTTTTTATTGATTGCTGCCTATTTTGGTTATAGCTTAACTAATCTTTGTATGTATTTTGTTACGGAAAAGGAAATGCCTATTGTTTTGTGCCTTGCAATTGTGAATGCTACTATTGTCTTGATTTTGCTCGCACGAGCTCGTTTTCAGAAAAAGCCTATTATGCGCCCTAAACATATGGGGCTGATCTTTTCTCGGGCATTTACTGGGGTGTTATTCTCCCTTTGTTATTTTGCTGCGCTTTCCTACGCTTCTTTTGCGGAGGTGGGTATGCTCACCAATAGCTTCCCGTTGTTTATTGTCCTTATTGCTTGGCTCTTCTTGGGGGAGCGTGTCTCTGTAGTTCAGTGGATCGCATTATTGGTTGGAATGGTGGGTGTTTGGTTTATTTTGTCCCCAAATGTGATCAATTTTATGAGTGGGGGGATGATTTTTGCTACCTTGGCAAGTATTTTTTGGGCAGTGTCTTTGATCATTATGCAAAAAGTTGCTGATCATGAAGAGGTGTATACTTACTTGTTCTATTTTTACCTCTTTTCCTTGCTCCTTTTACTTCCTTTTGCATTGCAGTCTATTCGCTGGATTACACTCTCTCAAATCGTATTATCTGTCCTTGCTGGGGTGTTGAGCCTAGTTTCCCAAGGGCTGTTATTTAAAGCCTATAAAGTGTGCTCAGCGGCAGAACTTGCGCCTTATAATTTCTCCTTTGCTTTTTTCCATTTTGTGTTGGCAAGGGGGCTTTTTGCTTTTGCTCCTTCAAAACATTTCTTTATTGGGTCGGCGCTCATCTTCTTAGGAGGGGTGATCAATTTGGTGATTTTTGAGAGAAAGCCGAAAGAAAGACCTTCTTTTTCCCAAGAAGATAGGCTTTCTGGGGAATAGCAGTAGCAAACGTCAAAAATTTATATAAATAATATTTTAACTTAATTATTATTTTTTCTTAGGCAAAAAAAGGGGGGTAGATAATAGTATTTTTCTCTCAATTTGATTGTTTCTCTATTGAGGGGAATGATATACTATACATTAATTAAGAGAATATTAAGGAGTTTTTTGTGTCG
>JAHZKV010000139.1 GCA_022600215.1 bacterium | reverse complement strand
TCATCTTATATCAAAAGTATGGAAATGACAAAAAAAGAGTTCGCGCTCGGCCTATTTGTATATGTACTTGCAGCTTTGTTCCTTGTTTATGAGATGGCGATACAAGTCTCTCCTTCTGTGATGACAAAGCAGTTAATGCGCGATTTTTCTATTGGGGCGGCAGAGCTTGGCTGGATGGCATCGGTCTATTATTATAGTTATACTGCGATGCAAATACCTGCAGGATTGTTATATGATCGCTTTGGACCAAGGACTCTTTTGTCGGCGGCCTCTTTTTTCTGTGCCTTCGGAATCTTATTTTTCTCCCTCACCAAATCCATCTATCCAGCAGCAGTTGGGCGTTTTTTGATGGGAATGGGATCTTCTTTTGCCTTTATTGGGGTGCTTGTTGTTACTTCTAGGTGGTTTGATAAGCGATACTTTCCAATCTTTGTAGGGATCACGCAGTTTCTTGCAAGCACAGGGGCTATTGCAGGGGAAGTGCCGCTTGCTGATGCAGTAGAGGCGTTTGGGTGGAGAGATTTGATGTGGGGCTTGATGATAGTAGGTTTTGTCCTTGGGGGAATTTATATCCTCTTTTTTCGAGATCATCCCCGCCATGAGTTTGCTGATGGAAACTCCCATGAGCATTCTATTTTACATCATTTATATCGAGTGATGAAAAAAGGGCAGTCTTGGTTTTGTGCTATTTATGCTTTTACCGGATGGGGGCCAATGATCATGTTTGCCGCATTATGGGGCGTCCCATATCTTTCCAACCGATTTAATGTAAATGATTACACAGCAGCCTATGGAACGATGATGATGTGGCTTGGATGTGGTCTTTCTTCCCCTTTTGTAGGTTTTTTATCTTCTAAGATAAAAAGGAGAAAGCCAATTTTATGGATTGGTTCCTTTATTGGCTTTGTTTGCTTCTCCCTTATCTTGTATCTGCCAAACCTCTCTTTTGTTGCGGTAAGTATCTTATTATTCTTTGTGGGGCTTGGAACATCGGCACATATTATTACTTTTGCCCTCGTTCGGGATAACAACCCACCATCGATTGTTGGTAGCTCTATTGGCTTTAATAACATGGCAGTAGTGATTGGAGGAGCGATCTTGCAGCCTCTGGGTGGATTTATCTTAAATCGCTATTGGGATGGCGCTGTAGGAGCAAATAAAGTTCCTCTTTATTCTTTGCATGCTTACGAGGTGTCCCTTTCTTTGATTCCTATTTTGTATATTGTAGGTTTTGTGGTATCTTTCCTATTTATCAAAGAAACCTATTGTAAGAATACGTATAAGGAAGAATGAATTTTTCTGGTCTAGCTCCATTTTTTTTATTAGCAATGACAGGCATGATCACGCCAGGTCCTAATAACTTGATGATCATGTACTCTGGGCTAAATTTTGGGTTGAGGCGCTCTTTACCAGCATTTTTAGGTATTTTGATCGGCGGACCTATACTTCTTCAGCTTATTGGCAATGGGGTAGGGATGTTATTTGTAGCATACCCTTTTTTAAAGCTGTTGATCAAGATCTTAGGGTCTTTCTATATTCTATTTCTTGCATGGAAGATTGGTAGGATGAGTGATGTGCGAGGGAAAGAGCAGGCAACTCCCATAACCTTTTTAGCAGCGCTTGCTTTTCAATGGGTCAATCCAAAGGTGTGGATCCTGTTTTTGACCTATATTTGTATTTTTCATGTTACTGATGTAGTATGGCTAAATACGTTAGCATTAGCAGGCTGCGTGATGGTTCTTAACCTCCCAGCTCTTTGTGTTTGGCTTGGACTTGGCAGGGTGCTCGAGGGAATAATCCACAACAAACGACAAATTAAAATTTTAAATAGAGTGCTTGCTGTTATTTTGGTTTTGTCTGTGGGTTTATTGTGGAAATAATCTTTGTTTTATAGTTTTCTGTTATTCTTGTGTTATTGTATAATAATTATAAATAAATACAAATAAAGGAAGTGTTATGGATTTACAATTAGTCACTCAATCGAACAAAGTTATAATGAATTGGTTTCCTGCTGCTGCCGATACCTCTTCTACTGCCCCCAAGCAGCTATCATCGGATGTAGTTGTTTCTAATGCATTTGCAAATCAAATAAGGGCTGCTCGACAATTGCCTGATGTAGCTGAAAGAGCGGATGCTTTAAAAGCGCTAATAAAGGATTGTATAAATTTTTCTGAGATTAATCAAATAGCTCGTGCTGCTAGAGGAATAGATAATTTAGCTCTAAGAACGGCGGTTTATCTGAAATGCACAAAGAAGCATCTGTCTTGAAAAAGCTCTTGTGTATGCTCAGTAAAAGATGGTGAATAGCATAACATCAAATAAAAATTCTAAGCAGAGTGCTTGCTGTTGTCTATTTTTAATCGTTTTTTTTATGTGTGTTTCATATATAATTATTAGATAAAATAACAGAGGTGATTATTATGGATCCATTTCAAGCTGTAGCTGCTCCTGAAATTCAAAGGTTAGACGTACCAAATGTTAGTGGCAGGGGAGTTCCTGTTCATGGTGGAGGCCCTGCCAAACAAGAAATACAGCAAATGACAAGAGTTCGTGTTAAAGCACTTCCTTATTACTGTCCTCATGCTTTAAGGCTACTTGCTACCATGTTGGTAAAAGATCCTGATTTTGAAAGGAGCTCTTTACCGAGAGTTTATGTGTGGTTAGGAGGATCTGGTGCTCGTGTAGCGAATTTCCCGCTTGATGCAACTACGACAATTTGTAATATAGTAGGCCTTTTGTTTTTGTCGCGATTCGATAGAGATGGTTTTAGTGCACTAGAAAAAGGTATTCAATTACGTGATGCTTTTCGTGTAGGGGGGCAAAAAACTGAAGCCTATGCAACGCTTAGTCCAGATACGCGTGTTGCCACTTTGGCTCCAGAAGGTTCTTCCGTACCCTTGGACATGGTAATGCCATCTGCCACATTGGAAGATGTTATGGGCTATGTGCAATATCTTCGACCGCGATTGTCATATGATGAAATATTTGAGCATGTAAAGCAATTGCGAGTAGCTAGAACATTAGATTCATTCTACCCAAGACGTGACTTTTTTACAAGAGTGGCATTAGAACGTGTACAATCTCGTGATATAGATGGGGCTTTTGAGGCAGTCTTTTTAATAGAATTAGAACACGACCACTACACCTTCCAGCAAGAGAAATCTTTAGAAGCTGTCCATCAAGAGAAAGCTTTAAAAGCTGTTCTACGCAAATGCAGGGAATTTGAAATGATGGAGGAGGTTTTTGCGTCTATTGCTCAAATAAAGGATTCGCGTAATGCATATCTTGCTACAAGGTGTGTACACGATGTCTATATGGGGTCTTCTGTACAAAAAGCTATAAAATTTTTAGCAAAGGAACACGATTGGACTCTTAGAGCAGGTGCTTTAGACGTTATAGTAGAGCATCTTTCTCCTATTGACCAATTAGAACGTATTACAGAATGTTTTTATGAGTGTATGAAATGGGGGGTAAAGAGAGATATAGTGGAATACTATGCAGAACATGGGTCTCCAGAGTTTGCTTTTGCTCTTATGGTGAAATTTTTTGGTTTCCGGGAAGGGTGTTTTACAACAATAATACAGAATCTTTTGAGACGGTCATCATATCGAGAGGTATTAGATAAAAATGTAGAAAAAGCGGTAGCTTGGTGCAAAAAGATGGATGATATAGGAAAGGACGCTTTTGAACCTAAAGAGGATATAGTAAAACGGTATGTGCGTATGATTAAATGGCAACGTAGTCATACTATTACGGTTAACGTGGATATCAAAGATCAAGAATCTCGGATACGATTTAAGGCTCAAAGAGAACGTATGATATGTGCTTCCATTAAAAAACTAGTTGATTCAATGAAACGTAGTACTCAAAGAAGTAGAATGTATGCTCATGTAAAGAAGGAAACTGGAATAGATTTGTGTGCATAAATGGGCCGACGGGCGGCAAATTAAAATTTTAAATAGAATGCTTGCTGTTATTTTGGTCTTATCTGCGTGCTTATTCTGTGAATAATCTTGTTCTAAAGATCTATTCTTAGTAAAATATTTACTGAAAGTGTATCCAGGATAGGAAAATGAATAGATATTTTTTTAGTTTTGTGGCGATGGTAGCTGCCGTATTTTCCCATGATTTTTATTGGGGAGTGGCGATTTCAGAGTTCCAAAATACTGGTCCAGAGGTGATTGATAACTCCAATTGGACGGAATTTGCAAGAGAGAGTAAAGAGGAGTTCAATCCTTATTTGAATCATTTTGAAGATTACGAGCCGTACGTTGCAGCGCTCAAGGAACTCGGAGTAAATTCTTTCCGTTTTTCTTTGGAGTGGAGTTTGCTGGAGAAGGAAGAGGGAGTGATCGATGCAGAGGTGGTGGAGCGTTATCATCAAGAAATTAGGGCGCTAAAGGCCGCAGGCATTGAGCCCTTTATTACAATGCACCATTTTACCGAGCCACTATGGTTTACAGAGAAGGGCGGTTTTGAAGAGCAAGAAAATATTGCTCTATTTGAAGCCTTTGCGGAGCGTATGTTTTGTGAATTTAAGGGAGAGGTGAAGTATTGGTCGGTGATCAACGAGCCAACGGTATGTGCTTATATGCCATATATGTTGAATATGTGGCCAATGAAAGAGAAGAATATCCAGAAGGGCTATGATGTGTTGCGGAATTTGCTGCAGGCGCATGTCAATGTGTATGAAAGGTGTAAAAAGATTGATCCATCAGCACAAATTGGTTTTGTTCACAGCTTTTTAGCTTACAAGCCTTATCACACACTCTCTCCTACAGAAAATTTAGCAGCCTCTTACATGACGTATAATTGGAATGAGAGTGTGATCCAATTCTTTTTGACAGGAAGATTAAAAGCTGGGCTTCCATTTATGGGTAGTGTGGATTTTACCGACATGCGGGCGGTGGATGCTTTTGATTTTGTAGGAGTAAACTACTATTCTACCCCTATTTTGAAGTGTCCTAATGCCCAGGAAAGGCAAGAATATGATACTCCTCTTATTCCAGCGTGTTATGAAGGGCAGGTGATGACAGATATGCCTTATCATATGGATCCAGAGGGATTTTATAATACCTTGATGCGTTGTAAAGAGTTTAAAAAACCTATCTTTGTGACGGAGAATGGAATTGCTGATAGAGAAGATGTGAATCGAGAGAAATGGATACGAGATCATATTGCTTCGTTAGAAAGAGCTAAAGAAGATGGGGCTGATGTCAGAGGGTTTTTCTATTGGACTTTGTTTGATAACTTTGAGTGGGCAGAGCGCTTTACAATGAAGTTTGGCCTCTTTGATGCATGCAAAGAGACAGGAGAGATAAAGCTAAAAGAGGGTGCTAGAGCTTACCAAGAGATTGTAAACTCGAGCTTTTTTCCTTTTTTAGGGATGAAATTGCAAAAGGAGAGTAAAGTGGAAAAAGAGGGAAAAGAGGGAAAAGAGCTGGTTTTGTACGTGAAAGAGAGTTGCTCCTATTGCCAAAAGGTGATGAAGTACTTAGAGGCAAGTGGTACAAAGGTAGTTATAAAAGATGCCTCCTTAGAGAAAAATAGAGCCTACCTTTTAGAGCATGGGAAGAAGACTCAGGTGCCATGCTTATTTATTGGGGAAAAGCCAATGTATGAATCAGACGATATTATCAGTTTTTTCAAAGCTCATAAAGATTAGTTTTGTGTAGATAAATATCTGATAGTGCTAATATTATGCTTTTTTTTGTGGGGATTTTATGCAACCTGTCAGGGCACCAATAGGTAATTTATATGTTCAACTTGATCGTATGTGCATTAGTTTAATGGTGGAAGATAAGACTGTTCCATCACAGCTTCGCTTGATTGATTATGTAGAGATTCATTTAGGCAAGGGTGCCCGAGATTATATAAGGGAGGCGGTCTACTCTATGTTGCAGCGAAATGGCAATAGATATTTTATAGATACAATGTCTTTGGTGCTATATCCTCCAGGCCTATCTATGTACTCTAGGCAGATAAGGGGATTAACTGAAGTAATTGTCAGGCTTGCTGAAAAGAGCTTAAAGCAAATAGTTAGAGATTATACTAGCCTTGAGCCCCTTTTAGAATTAGAACTAGCAAGGGCACATAGTTGGTAAAGATTTTTGTTGCAAGCTAAGCCCACTCTTGATTAGTTAGAGCTATGTGGATAGCATTTTTACTCTTATTTTTGGTAATTGTAGTGAGTCTGTTTCAGATGCAGCGCTTAGCGCTCATTATGACAGTATGCACTCTTTGTGTGGTATCTTTCGGTGCCTTAGTAATTTATATGACCTTGCCTTTGGGAAGCTCAGTAGAACAGGGGCTTCCAGAAGAGGCTGTGGAAGGAAAGGAGTAAGATGAAGGTAGTAGCATTTTTTAATACCCTCATTTTATATGGATTATCTGCGGTATTGCTCTATTCTTATTATGTGCAGTTTGCCTTGAGTAAGCCCCCATGTTCCTTATGTATTTTGCAGAGATTCTTTTTGATGGGAATAGGGGTTTCTCTTTGTTTGAATATTACAGGAAAGATGAGCTTTAAGCATATTGGTGCAGCGATCTTATCCTGCGTTTTGGGATCGGTAGTCTCTTTGTATCAATGGTCTATGCTGTTAGAGAATAATGGCATTTCCTTTGCTCCACATCTTTTTTCTCTTCCAATGTATGTCTGGGCCACCTTTCTCTTTTTTGCTTTGGCGCTCTTATTGTTTTTGCTTTTGTTTTTTATGAAAGAGGGAAAAGAGGCGCCATCTAATAAGTTTATCAAGGCAGGGTTTTGGTTATTTTCGTTAGTGGTTTTAAGCGAAGTGCTTGCGACGTTATTTATGTGTGGGCCATTTTTATGTTAGGAGGGGATTGTGCCATATAAGAAGATTAAGGATTTACCAAAACCTGTACAAGATCATCTTCCTAAACATGCGCAAGAGATTTACTTAGCTGCTTTTAATAATGCCTTAGAACACTACAAGAGTGAGGAAACAGCAAGGAAGGTAGCGTGGTCTGCTGTCAAACATGGCTACGCAAAAGGCGACGATGGGAATTGGCATAGACGAGCAAGCTAAGGTGCAAACAAAGAGCAATCCCTGCAAAGGCAAATGGGAAGATCACTAATTTATCCATACTAAATATAGAAAGGATCCAAAGGGTAAGAGAGAAGATGGTGAGACTCTCTTTCTTTTTTTGTAATAAGGTGTAGATGGTTAGAAGGGTGGCAAGGCTCATAAAGATGCTTTCTGGGGATAGAGGAAGGGTATGGTGAGCGAGATAGGAAGAAGGGAAGAGCAGAATAGGGAAGAGGGAAAGCATGGTAGTTTGGGAAGGATACATTTTTTTGGACATGAGCAAAATAAGAGCAACGGTAGCAAGAAGGGCATTTAGATAGAGCGCGCCATTATGGCCATAGTAGAAAAACGAAATAAGCAAGCAAGAGAAGGTGTGAAGTAGTGTTAGAAAAAAGAGGGAGAAAAAAAGCGTTTCAGAGGTTCTTTTTTTGGTAGGAAGTAGGGCAAGAGCGAGCAAAAAGGTTCCTAGGTTGTCGTAGAAAAAGGTGATGGGGAGAAAAAAATAGGAGGTGGAAAGAAGGAGCACACTTCCAAGAGGAAGGGAGATTTTAGGCGCGATAAATCGAACAAACAAGTAGAAAAGGGCACAAGCAACGATGCTTTCTACAGAAGGGATAAAAAGCTCTCCAAAGAAGCGAAGGTTTCCATATTGGATCATTTCTATAAGTTTGAAAAAGGAGCCAT
>JAHZKV010000138.1 GCA_022600215.1 bacterium | reverse complement strand
CTCTTTTGAGATGCTATTTTCTTCAAAGAAGACCCATGAGGCATCTTCTTTTACTCTATCCTTGTATTTTTTAAAGGTATCATCATCAATAGCTCGAGCCTTAAATCGTCGACTCCCCTCCATTAATAATGCAGCATCTGTATGAAGAGGATGCTCCTTATCGATATACGCTTTAAAAACCTCTGCTAAGATCTCAAAATCGTTCGTCTTCACATACTCTTCCACGCTATCTAAAAGGGTAGATTCTTTGTAATACTTTTGAATAAAGCGAGAGAAATGGAAACTATAGGATTTCACATTTTCATATTGGTAGAGCCTTTTGTGCATAAAATAGCGAGCAAGAAGTAAAGCATAACATGACTCCAGACCATCTTCCTCTACACCAAGATAGTAACGATCCTTATAAGGAAGAATACACAGGGACTGAATAAGCTGCTCATAATCAAAAGAGCCATATGCAAGGCCTGTAAAATACGAATCTCGCAGCAAATAGTCAATACGATCTGCTCCAAAATAATCGCCGGTGATCATCTCTGTTAAAATAGATTCCATTTCAGAGAAAGGCTCCTTGATATACTCCCTTCCTACTGATACTTTTGCCACATGCATTGGATCAAGGCCAGCCTTTTTCCAAATAGGCATCAAATAGTCTGAAAATATAATCCTCTTTGTCCACTCTTCATGGCGCTCCCCTTTCAAGAGGTGCTTCTCCGCAAGGTGGGAAAAAGGTGGATGGCCGAGATCATGACACAAAGCTGCAGCACGAAGGACACTTTTCCAATAACTATATTCCTTACTTCCTCTCTTGGGAAGGTCTGGGAAATAGCTAGATTTTTTCATCACATGTTCATAGATCTTATTTGCTACCATCATCGTTCCAACAGAATGATCATAGCGCTTATGATTGCCTCCATTATAGACAAAAGCCGCTGCAGCTATTTGATGAATACCTTGCAACCTACGAAATGGTAAAGAAGCAATGAGATCTTCTTCCCATTTTTTTACCTTGATAAAACCATGGATTGGATCAAAAATCTTTTTTGTCATACATTACCTATATTTTAAGGAAAGGCATCAACTTATTCAAATCTACCCCTTCTCCTACCAAGTCTTTTATCCTCTTATCTTCTAGATGCAAAATCTTTGCAGCAAAAGGATGAAGTCTTCTGTCATTTTCTACCATTACCACTGTCACTTCAAAATCCACCGAAATTTCGTGAAGGTAGGTCATCACCAAGACAGCCACTTTATGGTCTAAATAAGGAGAAAACTCCTCCAGCAAAACAAGTGATGGCTCAGCAACCACTGCTTTAGCAACACCCAGTAAAGCCTTTTCTTCTTTAGCAAGATCCTTTACCTGGATATCCATCACCTCTTCTAAAGAGAAGTATTTTGCTATCTCGTAGATCTTATTGTCACTTTCCACTTTGGAATACCCTCTTGCAATAAGGGGCAGAGCAAGTGATTGTTTTGCAGTAAGCTCTCCTAAAAAAGGTACTAGATTAGATCCTACAGAAAAATTCTGCTCCTCCAGCTCTACCTTTACACTCCCTAAAGAAGGAGTAGCAAAGCCTTGGATAAGCCGTAAAACAGCTTTATTTTGCGCAGCAGAAGGGCCTTTAATCATAAACAGCTCCCCTTCTCCAATGGAAAAGTTAAGCTCTTCTAATAAAAGCTTTCCTTTTTCTTTTAAGGTAAGATCTTTAAAAACTATTTCGCCCATATTCCTCTCCTTTTTACCATTAAAATCAGTGATACAGTGATGAAGATGGTAGTTAACTCCACAAAACATACTTGTATATATAGCTTGACTAACAGCTCAAGAAAGGGAGCCATAAACAACTGCAAGAGACACACTAAAAAAGTGGTGATCCCAGCAATCTTACTCAAACAAAATCCAAACCAAAGTATTAGAGGAGTTACCTTAATTCCTTCCTGCAACAAAGCCCCCATCTCATTTCGAACTTTACACACTAAATTAGCGGCAAAAAGAATCGTCGCAAAGAAAGAGAAAAAAGCTATCGAAGATAAGAGCGAATAATGTCCATTAAGAGCTTTATTTCGTAATAGGATCGCCTTGTTATAAAGCCGTCTATACTGACTAGAATGAACTGCCACATAATCAGGTCTAGACTGCAAAGTGTCTACCCATTTATTTATGCTTGCACCCTTTCTCAAGGAAATCATGATAAGCTCAGGACACTCCCCACCAGGAACGAACTCTTCCCCTTCTAGTACTAAAGAAGCAATCCCTGTTACTTCTTTATGGGACATGACATTTTCCATATGTGGAAACTCAAAAGCTTTTGGATGTAATACATCTTTACTTTCAGAAGAAAGTAAAATTACATCTCCATCAGAAAGGACCTCCCCTCTAGCAGTATACAAACGCAGTAACTTTTCCTTCTGCACACTTGCAGTGAAAAAGACAGCATTGCACATCGCTAAAGAAAAGACAGCCCAAAGAAGGGCCCATTTTTTTCTTCGCAAAATGGATAATACGATAGATAAAAGCAAAATCTCACCTTCTGTATTCTTTATTAAATTATCTTCTTTATCCCAGAGAGGGATTTAATATTCAAATAAAATATATGCGACGCTTAGTAAGTCATTGAAAAATTGATTCAATAAAAATTTGCGCAAAATAATAAACGCATGAATCATTCGGGGATTCCCTAAAAAAAGCAATAGCGGCTACCGGACTCGAACCAGTGACCTGCGGATTATGATTCCGTTGCTCTACCAACTGAGCTAAGCCGCCATTACAAAAAAAGAGCTAGAAATTGCTTCCTAACTCTTTTATTAGCGGGAGACGGACTCGAACCGCCGACCTTTGGGTTATGAGCCCAACGAGCTTCCAACTGCTCTATCCCGCGATAAATAACTATAATACTTTAGGAAGCTTTAGTCTTTTTGTTGGCTAGAGTTTAGCAAACGGAAGGTTTTTTTAACAAGGTATTTATTAAAAAAATTGCCTTTTCTGTTACCGCATCCACTTCTTTTTGAATTTGATCCAATACTTCTTTTGATATTCTCCCTTTTTCTAGTAAATTAAGGCTCTTTTCTAGAACTTCCTCTTTTCTACACGCCTCTCCCACACCGAATCTCTCCACTAAAGTAGTCAAAGAATTTTGATTATAGGTATGCATTCCATACAAAACAGGAACGCCCTCTTTGACAGGTTCAAAGACATTATGCCCTCCCACCTTATCAAAAAAACTTCCACCTACAATGGCAACGCTGCTCTTCTTGTAGCAATCAGAAAGGATTCCAAGTCTATTCACAAAGACAATTCTTTCGTCTCCATCTCCTTTCTCTCCAATAAATCGCCACTTTTCTTCTCGTTGATTCAAAAGTTCTTCTACTTCACTAAATCTCTCTGGCTTTCTTGGCACAACAATAAAGACTACATCTTTTGGAAGGGTAGCTAAAGCAGTGAGTAACAGATCCTCTTCCCCTTTATGCGTGGAGCCAAAGGTGATATATTTCCTATCTGGTAAATAATAATCCTTAGCGGATTCTTTAACCTCTTGCACTACCCCTAACTTAATATTCCCAATCACCTTTGTCTTTGTGGAATCTACGCCCAGCGCTAAGAATTTCTTTTCCATCATATGATCTTGGAGTAATAAAGCATCAAAAACGGAGAACAAGGACTTAGAAAATGCTGGCGCAAGCAAAAAACGCTTAAAGGAGCGATCTGAAATCCTCCCGCCTACTAAAATCATCTTGGCGCAAGAGGCCTTCACCTCAAAAAGTAAATTTCTCCAATAATCACTCTCTGTTAAGATAAAGACATCAGGAGAAATATCGTTTACCAGTTGCCTCATCTTCCTTTTCCGATCGACTGGCATAATGATCACTTGATCCACCCACTCAAAAGTCTTAGCAAGATCATAACCCGCACTGGTAAAGGCAGAAAAAACGATATGACACTTTGGATGCCTCTCTCTTAAGCTTTTTAAAAGTGTCTTGGTAGACATTGTCTCCCCAAAGGAAGTAGCATGGATCCAAATACACTTTTTCTCTCCATGAGAAAGAATTTTTTGCCTCTTTAGCCCCAGCTTATAGAGCAAAATCCCGTAAAATTTCTTATACTTAAAGCGATCATAGCTATACTTTATGATCATTATTCCACTCCAAATGAAAGTGAACAGGCTATACAAAAAAGACATCTTCTACCTTACTACAAAATTTACTAGTTTATTTGGCACAAAAATCTCCTTCACAATCTCCCCATCTAGGTACTTTGCCATTTTTGGATCTTTCTTTGCCTCTTCCAGCACCGATTCTTTCGATGCTCCTTTCTTAAAAATGCCCTTACTTCTTAACTTACCCATTACCTGAAAAACAATCGTAACTTCATCATCTTCTAAATACTTTTGATCATACTTAGGGAATGCTGCAAATACAATATCATCCTTTTCACCCAGTAGAGCATAACACTCTGCACTAAAATGGGGTGCAAATGGATAGATCAATTGAACCAACATGATCAAAGCATTTTTCGGATAACTTTCTAGTGCGCTAAAGTGGTTAATAAACTCCATCATTTTTGCTATTGCTGTATTAAAGCTAAGAGATTCTAAATCTTCTTCAACAGCCTTAACCAAACGATGAATCAAACGACTTCCAACTAATGAATCCTCTTCTACCACCTTATCAGAAACCACCATCTCGTATACTCTGTTCAAAAATCTTCGACACCCAGAAACTGCATCACTTTGCCAGATCTTCTCCTTATCAAATGGCGTCATAAAAAGCTCATAAAGCCTAAGAGAGTCCGCGCCATATTCCTCCACTATCTCATCAGGGGAAACACCGTTCAGCTTGGACTTAGACATCTTTTCTACCGAAGCATGAACACGCGCTTTACTTCTTTTATCTAGCAACTCGCCTTCCTCTTCCATCACATCTTGAGGAGCAATATAACCGCCCCCCTCTTTTTTAAATGACATCGAGGTCACAAGCCCCTGATTGCGCAACGCCTGGAAGGGTTCCTTTGTGGAAACATATCCTAAATCATATAGCACCTTATGCCAAAATCTAGCATAAAGGAGGTGTAGTACAGCATGCTCGACACCGCCCACATAAAGATCCACAGGCATCCAATACTTCTCTTCTTTCTCTCCCCATGCTTTTTCACTATTCTTTGGGTCTAGATATCGCAAATAGTACCAACAAGAACCTGCCCATTGCGGCATTGTATTAGTTTCTCTAAATCCTCTCTTGCCAGTTTTTGGATCGATGATCTCTACCCAATTTCTCATTTTTGCAAGAGGACTCTTCCCATCTGGAGAAGGTAAGAAATCTTCCATGACTGGCGGAGTCAAAGGCAATTCATCCAGCTCAAGTAAACGCATAGATCCATCTTCCCCATGAATAATTGGAAAGGTTTCGCCCCAATAGCGCTGCCTTGAAAAGAGCCAATCTCTTAACTTGTAATTCACTGCTTTTTTTCCAACACCTTTAGTCTCTACATAAGCCGCCATCGCAGCTTTTGCCGTATCCAGATCCATCCCTTCTAAAGAAATTTCCTCATTGCTAGAGTTCTGATAGGCGCCATCTTCGTCTATTATCTCTTTGATTAAAAGCTCATATTTCTCTGCAAACTCCCTATCACGAGCATCGTCCGAAGGTACTCCCATCACTGCTCCTGTTCCATAGGAAGTGAGCACATAGTCTGCAATCCAAACAGGAATTTCTTCTCCTGTTGCAGGATTTACCACATAACTCCCGGTAAACACGCCGCTTTTTTCCTTAGCAAGCTCTGTACGCTCCATATCATTCTTTGCACCCGCTTTTTCAATATAGTCTGCACAAGTATGTTTATACTTTTTCTGGATTAAGGATTTTACTAGGGGGTGCTCTGGAGCGATTACTAAAAAGGTTACGCCAAAAAGAGTGTCTACCCTCGTAGTAAAGCAAGAAATGGAATGCTCTCCACCTACTGTTTGGAAGGAGAGCTCTACTCCTTCACTTTTCCCAATCCAATTCCTTTGAAGCTTTTTCAGGTGATCAGGCCAATCCAATAAATCTAAATCCTCTAAAAGCTTATCCGCGTATTCTGTAATTTTTAAGATCCATTGCTTGAGAGGCTTTTGGACAATAGGGAATCCACCCTCTACGGATTTACCGTTTTCTACTTCCTCATTAGCAAGTACTGTTCCGAGCTCTTCACAAAAATTCACTGTCACTTCTGCTTGATAAGCAAGTCCCTTCTCATACAATTTCGTAAAGATCCATTGCGTCCACTTATAATACTGTGGATCAGAAGAAGCAATCTCTCTATCCCAATCATAGCTAAATCCAAGAGAACGAAGTTGTTTTTTATAGGTGGCAATATTTTTTTCGGTAGTGATTTGCGGATGAGTTCCAGTGCGAATCGCATATTGCTCTGCTGGAAGCCCAAAACTATCCCATCCCATTGGATGAAGGACATTAAATCCTTTTTGCCTTTTATACCGCGCAATCACATCCGTTCCAGTATACCCAACAACGTGACCAACATGCAGCCCAGCTCCGGAAGGATAAGGAAACATATCTAGTATATAATATTTAGGTTTTGTCTCATCAACTTCCACCTTATAAGTTTTATTTTGCTCCCAATGCTCTTGCCATTTTTTTTCAATATCTGAAGGGGTGTATTTGTTGTTCATCTTCTATCCTAGGAATTTTTTAGAAACATAATAACCGAAGTAGATTCTGCAATCAATCTAAATTTCTCGAAAAATTGTATTGTTTCTTATCCTTACTCTATTTATGATAGTGGCATTAGCTAATTACATAATGGGTATTATGCACGATATACTAGGAAGCGTTCCTTGCAAAGTGGTCCTAGAGGACTTTGACTTTCAACAACATCTTGACCTCCGCCTGGCGATGGAAAAGCTTTCTGTAAAAGAAATGAGCGTCTTAGAGGAAATACTTTATAGCCCATTAAAAGTTTCTATAGAAGAACTTCAAGATAATACCGATACCTCCGCCGAGGAGATAGAAGAGATTCTAAAATCTTTATCTCCATTGAATTTATTTGTTTGCAAAGAAGGTTATCTCCTTGTAGACAAAGAAAAAAGGAGAACTTTTGAAATCTTTGTAGAAAGATTTCTTGATGAATTTGAACCTGGACTAGAATATTTCAAAGAAATTTTAAAACTGGTGCCCATCCATTCTAT
>JAHZKV010000137.1 GCA_022600215.1 bacterium | reverse complement strand
TGCCGGAGTCACCCCAAAACAAAAAGCCATCGACAAATCTCTTATGAGTCCCGTAATACGACTCATGAAGGTTCCTGTAAAAAAATGCAGCGCCCCTTTAGCTACGGACTCTTTTGAATCTGAGATTTCCATCCTCCCTATCATATCTAAAAAAAAATGAGCTGTCGAGTGTTAAAAATTTTTAGAATCCTTAAAAAAAAGAAATTATTGCGAAATATAGAGATATGCTGTATAGTTGCATGCAAAATTTAGGAGAATTAGAATCATGTCCAGAAAGTGTGAAATTACAAACAAGAGATTTGGTAAAGGAAAAACTTACAACTACCGTGGTATCCCAAAATACAAAGGTGGAATTGGCCTAAACATTACCGGTTCTTGCAAAAGACAACATAGAATTAATTTGATGGAGCAAAAGATTTGGTCTCCTGAGCAAAAACGTTTTATCAAATTAAAATTAACTGCACACGCTTTAAGAATCATCGACAAAGTGGGTATTGATGAAGTTCTTAGAAGAGAGCGTAGAAAAGAAGCTCAAAAGAAAAAGCAGCAAGCTCAAAAACAAATGGCTGCTGGCTAAAAAACTTTTTGCAGCGCTAGCAGTATTTTGCTGGCTCTTTTTCCTAGTAAATTATTTTTTTACTTCCACAAAGATCGTAAGGCCTAGCGCAGATAACCCTGTCGTTAGCTATTTTGAAGAAAGTGGAAGTGACTTAAAATACCTCTATTGCTCCCTTCTTCAGGGAGCACATAAAAACATCTACTATTCCTCTTTTGGCCTCTCAGATAAAGACATCCTCCGCATCATCAAAAAGAAAAAAGAGATGGGAGTCACCGTCACCTTCCACAACTCCAAAAAACAAAAAAAACTCCGAAAGAAAACCTCTGGCCTCTACCACCGAAAATTCCTCCTTATTGATGACAAAGAACTCTACCTCGGCTCAGCAAACTGCACCCCTCCCTCTTTAACCTTCCACGGCAACCAAATCCTTGGCTTTTACCACAAAGAATTAATTAACGCTATCCAACATGGCACCTCCTATATCAGCGACGACCTCTCCTTATACCTCCTCCCTGCTGACAAAAAACTCGCCCTGCAAAAACTCCTTCATAAAATTGAACATGCAATAAAGAGAATTGATCTAGCGATGTATGCCCTCACCCACAAAAAGATTATCGCAGCACTGATTGCAGCACACGCGCGCGGAGTAACGCTTAACATCTACCTAGATGAAGGGATGTCACGAGGTACGTGCAAAAAATATCTCCTTCCATTAAGAGAAAAAAACATCCCACTTCACGTTCGCATCAAAGGAGGACTCCACCATCACAAATGCGCTATGATCGATGATTGCTTTGTCTTTGGATCCATCAATTGGACCGCCTCTGGCTTTACCAAAAATGAAGAGGTCCTCCTCTTCCTAGAAAGACCAACCCCCACCCTCAAAAAGGATATCGCCCTCTTCTTTCAAAACCTCCACTTCTTTAGCAAAACTTCATAAAACATAGACAATAAACTTACATGCACCTATAATACCGGCAAAAAATAAGGAGCAACCCATGACAGCAGCTACTGCAACTTCACCCTCAACGATAACAAACAACTTCATAACAAGGCCAGTTGCTAGCATTGGCCGCTTCAGAGTAACTCCTCTTCACGGCGCATTAGTTGTTGCTGTTATTGCGGTGGCAGTTGTCATCATTCAACAAATTAGAAGCTATGTCGCAAGCCAAAACAAGAAAATTACCGACTTACAACAACAACTAACCGATGCTACAAATAGACATGCAGAAGCAGAGCCAGAGTTAGAAGATAAAAAGACTAGAAGACCAGCCGCAGCTGCAGATGAAGAGGGTTCAGGAAGCGCTGATGCTCAAGAAATGAGAGAGATTATAGAGAAGGGAATTAAGGCCGCGCAACATAAACATGAAGCCCAAATTGCAGCTCTAAAGGAACAACATGCCGCACAAATTGCAGCTATGGAAACATCAAATACTTCTACAGTTGACTATGTAAAGTTCTGCGCACAAAATTGCAAGCCCGAGCTGCTTGAGATTTTTAGATTATTGAACAGTGTCAAGCATGATGTAGAAAGAGACAGTATATATTTTCATCTTTCTAATCGCAAAGATAGAGACCGACTCTTTAATTTAATACAAAGCGTACTAATAGCAGACCATGAATGTGCAAAAGACTTAAAAACACTTGTGGTAAAATCCACAAGAACTGATTCCATACGGATTAATAAAAAAGTTTTGAAATCACTTAAAAGTTGGTTTTTCTTACCAATGAATAGATTGCGAGTTTTGCCATTTATAAAAGAAGTACTCAAGCGCGTCCCTCAACGAGATGATGCTGCAGGCGGTGGCGGTGGTGATGGGCAATAGGCCTTCTCCATTCAGGAACGGAGTCTAATTTTTTTTACTGGTATTCTGTTTTTTAATAATAAGTTTATTTTATAAATTGCATAAATTCAGCTCATTTCTTTAACAAAACTTCACATAAGTTAGACAATAAACTTATATTTGTCTACAATTGAAGCAAAACAAAAGGAGTCCCTCATGGCAGCTACTACTGGCCCTACGCCCCTAACTAATCTATATACCAGGATGACAACACCTCTTGGAACGGTAGGCCGTTTTCAAGTAACTCCCCTACACATTGCAGCAACGCTTCTTATTGCAGGGGCTATTTTCCTCATTCAGCAAATAGGAAGCTACTTTGCAAATAGACAAAGCGCGCAAAAAAAACCAGACACTGGCTCTTCTGCTGTGCCCATTACGCCACCAACGACGGACGCGATTGATCTTACAAAGTTAAGACAAGAGTTAGAAACAACAATTAAAAAACAAGAAAAAGAAATTACTCATCTAAAAGAGCAACGTGCGCGGGCAAAGAAAGAGCTTGTACTACTAAGAAAGGAATTTAGTGAGCTAATGGGCCTTATACCGCAACAAATAGCTGCAGCAGAGAAAAGAGGCTACAATAAAGTTGTTGCCTATAAAAAGGTGACTGCCTTAAAAAAAGAAATAATAATCCCTTGTGCAGCTAAAATGAAT
>JAHZKV010000136.1 GCA_022600215.1 bacterium | reverse complement strand
CTATTTGGGATTTTACCACAGATGGCAAACACACACACCCGTACATTTAATGCATGGATTCAGGGGCCTCATCCACAATTTGGAATTTCACTGGAGTATGCAAATGGAATGAAATTTAGTATTGCGGATCTATTTTTTGGTCAATTTTCCACAATGGTAACCTTTTTGGTGGTAGGTATTGGCTTGTATTTTGTGTTTAGGTTGATTAGAAAAATCACGAGTATCGTAAGGGAGCTTTGCTACATTCGATCTATTTTGAAAAGCGCAAAAAAATTAGGGCAAAGTCGAGTATACCAAGCAAAGAGTTATAAAGGATCACCCTTTGTATGTGGTTTGTTTAGGCAAATAATTCTGGTCCCTGCCGATTTTTATCTTCGATATAATTCTTCGGAGAGAAAAGCAATACTTGCTCATGAGAAATCGCATTTAGAGCATATGGATTTAGTGATTAATTGGACACTGATGGTGAGTGATCTATTTTTTGCCCATATTCCTATGAAGTGGGCTCAAGAACGAATTTCCTTTTATCAAGAATGTGCTTGTGATGAAAAGGCGGTTCGAAGAGGGGTAGATAGGATTGTTTTGTCTAGCACGCTCCTTAAGAGTGCAAAAAGTCAATTTGATTATGCTCCTGCGCTGGAGGGAAAACATACTTTAAAACATCGCATTTTAGCTATTGCAAAAATCAAAAAAAGAGGCGCTTGGATATATTTGTTAATGGTGTGTGCAGCCTATTTTGGAATAGGGGTATTTATGGCTAAATTGTGGACGATCTAAAAAATTTTGCTCTTTCTTACTACAATTGTAGTAAGAAAAGAGGAGGTTTTTTTTTAACCAAACCTACTACAATTGTAGTAGACATACAAAGGAGAAAAATATGAAAAAACTGTTATTTACCTTGGCAGCATTTACTGGAACTTTATTTGCGGCTACTGGACCAAGTGGTCCTATTATTGAAAAAAATATTCGGGAGATTCCCCAAGATGGGTTCTTTCAATTGATGAATGGCCAGCAAAAGCATCTAGTAGTGAAATTCTCTGCTGGAGATAGTTTTCCAATAGGTTTGCATGTCAGTGGATCACTTGTGGATCTAAGAGAGGAGAATGCTTCCCCTTATCGATTGGTTTTTAAAAAAGATATTTATGTCTACATTCCTGAGGAGAATACGGTATTATTTTCCACAGATAAGGAGCGTTGGCAACCATTTATGGAATTTATCACTGGAAATTTATCTGTATACACAAATTTTTGTGATAAGAGTAATGAGTTAACAGCTGAAATTTCGTTTCATGCAGACAAGCGATAGGAAAAAAAGCCCAGGTTGATCCTGGGCTTTTTTTTATAAGTGGAATTTGATAAAAGGGGAGTATGAAGAGAGAATGGAAAGTAGCTATTACTGGAGCAAGTGGTTTTGTGGGAAGTTTTTTGCAGGCGTTTTTGCAAGATAAAGGATGCCTTATTTTCCCTGTAGGACGAAAAGAGTTGGCAGATAGCAAGTTGCTTGAGTCTATTTTGGAAAAAGTAGATGTGGTTATTAACCTTGCCGGAGAGAATATTGGTAAAGGGTATTGGAGTAAAAAGAAGAAACAGAAAATATATGAGAGTAGAATTGCTTCTACTAAAGTAGTGGTAGATGCGTTAAATAGAAAAGGGATGGGAGAAAAAGTACTTATTTCAGCTTCTGCTGTAGGTTTTTATGGAGAAGTATCAAAAGCATCGCAGGAATCAGAGGTAGCGGGCAAAGATTTTTTAGCAACAGTTTGCAAAGATTGGGAAGAGGCTGCAAAGGGTTATAAGCAAGGGCGCGTGGTGATTACTCGGTTTGGGGTTGTTCTTTCTAAAGATGGTGGTTTTTTAATGAAGATGATTGCTTTAGCACGGTACCTTCTTGGGGGAAAGATAGGCACTGGCACTCAGCATATGAGTTTTATTGCTTTGGAGGATCTTGCTGGTATTATTTTCCTTTGTATGGAGAATAGCTCACTCAGCGGAGCGATAAATGTGGTGATGCCATCTACTATTACTAACAAAGAGTTTACCAAGCAGCTCTCGTATTATGTGAGGAGACCTCTTATTTTAGCTATGCCAAAGTGGGTCGTTCTTTTTGTATTTGGAGAAAAGGGAAAAGCACTGCTCCTAGCTGATCAAGAGGTCTATCCAAAAAAGTTGATAGATGCTGGGTATAAATTTATTCACCCAACACTAGAATCGATATTTACTGGAGTTGTTGGGTAGTTACCTTTTAAAATTGGAGGCAAAAGAGTCCTTAGTTTTTCTGGGTAAATCGTATCTGTTACTTGTAGAAGTTCTTCATGGCTAAACCAAGAGGCTTTTTCAATGCATTGTTTTTCATCTTCGGTAAAATTCTCAAGAGATATTTCTAGCTTTTTCGTGTGAACAACTATAAATTTCTCAAATTGTTCTATCTCTTTTCCGTTAATCACCAGGTTTACTCTGCTTTCCCATATCACAGGGCCAAGGGAAAGATCTTCTTGTAAGAGGCCTGTTTCTTCAAACAGTTCTCTTAGCGCCGCTTCTTTCAGAGTCTCTCCTTGTTCTATTCCTCCACCCGGGGTAAACCAATATATTCCGTTTTGTAATAAAATAATGGGGTTTGGTTTTATCCTGAACAATAAAATCTTGTTTTCAGGATTGATTAGGAGTATTCGAATAGATTTTCTCTTCATAAACTTCAATTGTAAAAGACAATAGAGTTTTTGTAAAATCTTTAAGATTAAAAAAATAAGTTAACAACTAAATTATATTTTTACAAATTTTGATTGTATTTAATTAGAGAAGAGTTTAATTTTTTTAATTGTGTTTCATTATTGGATCGAAAAAATAGGAGGTTCTGTTGTGAAGAAATATTGGTTAGTATGGTTAGCCTTGCCTTTTGTGTTGTTTGCAAAAGAAAAACAAGAATATATATTGTCGGAAGGTAAGGGAGATGAAAAGCGTTTAGATTTTCAAAATGATCTTTTCCACAAAGAGCTTTGTAAGGCTTTTACTTTTGCATCGGCAATGGTTGATTTAGAAGGGAAAGTGGTAGTAGATTTTGGTTGTGGAGTTTCATCTGCATATAGAGGTATTGCAACTTTTATTGGAGAAAACGGAACGTATATTGGGATTGATTCTTCCAAAAAGCAAATTGAGGTGGCGCAAGCGAAGAATCCTCATATAGAGTATCTATGTGGAGATCAAACATGTACTCAGATCCAAGAGGTGCTTAAGAGGGCAGATATTATTTACCTTCGTGCTGTAGTTATGCACCAAAAAGATCCGCAGCAGTTTTTAGAAGAGTTCTATTCTATCCTTCGTCCAGGCACTGTTGTATTGATTCAAGAGCCGGAAAATACGGTAGGACAGAAAAATATGATGAGATTTATCTATCCTCATTCTTATGTTCTTTGTACGCTTAAAGATGATCTTGGTCGCCGAAGAGGGTTTGATTACAATTTTGCAGGAAAGGCATCAAGTGTTCTATCTGACTTATCTCCATCTACTTTTATTCATTTACATGAAAACTTGTGGGCTACTTGCAAGCAGGCAAAAGTGATGTATGAGGGGATTATAACCAATGTAAAACAATCGTTGCTCAAAGATTCTTTTTCTGAGGAAGAGTTGGGCGTGTATGTAGATGCGCTAGAGATGCTGCCAGATAGCAATCAGCGTACTTGGATTTTAGATGAGCTACACACTTTTATAGTTCAAAAATAATTTTTCATGGTGGAGGAGCCATCTTTTACGATCGATGCCTCCTCCATACCCACCAAGCTCTCCATTTTTATTGATCACTCGGTGACAGGGAATAATGATTGCTAGTCGATTTTTCCCATTAGCCGAGGCAATGGCTCTTACTGCCTTTTCATTCCCGAAAAGTTTTGCTTGATCTTGGTAGCTTTTAGTTTCCCCGAAGGGGATCTTAAGGAGAGTTTCCCACACCTCTTTTTGAAATGGTGAACCGAGAATATGGAGGGGTGTTTTAAATGTCTGGAGCTTTCCTGCAAAGTATTGATGGAGCTCTTCTTTGAGTTGCGCAGAAAAAATAGTTTCTTTTTCCACAAGTGTTGCGTTTTTATTTCTTAAGAGGCTTGATATGTCTTTTTCTAGATTTTTTCTCCCTTCAAATTCTAATAGGTAAATACCATCTTTATCGGAGATGATGGTCATTTGTGCAATGGGGGATTGGTAGTAGGTAAGCGATAAAATCATGTGTATATCATATTGCTTTTTGGAAATAAGTGCAGTAAAATATCATATTTGGAGGGAATATGGCAAAAGTGATTACTATCATGGGGTCTTCTAGATCAAAGGGGAATACATTTAAAGCAGTGCAAGATTTAGATCCTAAGGGAGAAACTACTTTTGTTGATTTGAAAGAGTTGGATATTTCTGTGTATGATTATGAGCATAGAAATAAGGGTGATGACTTTTTGCCATTGATAGAGCAAGTGGTTTTACATGATGTGATTGTGCTTGCAACCCCTGTCTATTGGTATACGATGTCGGGACATATGAAAATATTTTTTGATAGAATTACGGATTGTTTGACTATTGAAAAGGATTTAGGCCGCAAACTTCGAGGAAAAAAAGTTTTTTTGCTGATATCTCAAGATGGTCCACTTGATCGGGAATTGTTTGAGTATCCATTGAAAGCAACGGTAGAATATCTTGGAATGGAGTATGGTGGATCTTTTTATCATTATTCTGGTGTAGATGAAAAGTTGTTGTCTAAGAATAAGGATGTAGGAAGTTTTTTAGAAAAAATCCTTAGTTGACTATCTTGTTCATTTTTGATAAAATACTTACTCTCTTTTGGAGGAATGTCCGAGTGGCCGAAGGAGCACGCTTGGAAAGCGTGTATACGTGATAAGCGTATCGTGGGTTCGAATCCCACTTCCTCCGAATCTTATTTTTAAATTAGATTGTGGGGTTCGAATCCCACGAACTTGTGTTGACGGGGTTTGCATTCGACCAAAGGGAGAATCCACGAAGTCCACGCGTATGCGGGGCATGAGTGCATCCCACTTCCTCCGAATCTTATTTTTAAATTAGATTGTGGGGTTCGAATCCCACGAACTTGTGTTGACGGGGTTTGCATTCGACCAAAGGGATAATCCACGAAGTCGGCACGTTAGTGCCGTATGAGTGCATCCCACTTGCGGAGATGTTATTGATTGCATTCATTTATTATTTTTCCAGTATTGCTGAAACCAATAGAAATTTCTTTGCCTGAATAAGTAGAAAGGTTATATTTGAGCTATGAATATTGTAGTTTTTGGAGCATCAGGTGCAATTGGCAGTGAGTTTGTTACTCAGCTTTCAAAAAAGTATCCCGAGGCTAAAGTATATGCTTTTTCAAGAAAAGTTTCTGGAAGAGAAGTGGGTAACATTCACTTTGAATCTGTAGATTTTAGCAGTGAGGAGGCCCTTGCGCATGCAGCAAGTTCTATTGAGGGATCAATAGATATCTTAATTGTGGCAACAGGGATGTTGCATGGAGAGGGGGTAATGCCTGAAAAAAGCATTGATGAA
This sequence comes from bacterium, assembly GCA_022600215.1. Taxonomy (GTDB): domain Bacteria; phylum Chlamydiota; class Chlamydiia; order Chlamydiales; family 2-12-FULL-49-11; genus JAJACQ01. The sequence goes on along the minus strand of JAHZKV010000136.1, from coordinate 4,488 downwards.
GTCTCCCTTGAAAAGTTTCAGCTTCTTTATGAGGTAAATGCAGTTTATCCCATGTTGATCGCCAAGCATTTTCTTCCAAAGCTTAGCGCTGAATCTCCCACCTTTGCTATTTTATCAGCACGGATTGGAAGTATTAGTGATAATCATTTAGGTGGTTGGTATGCGTATCGAGCTTCTAAAGCAGCGATTAATATGTTGATCAAGACATTGAGCATTGAATTTGCAAGGAAGAATAAGGAAGGAAAGGTAGTGGGCCTTCATCCTGGTACGGTAGATAGTGCTTTATCAAAGCCTTTTCAAGGAAATGTAGTTGCAGGAAAGTTGTTTGCACCAAGGCAAGCTGTGGAGAGCTTGTTACAGGTGTTAGATCAGATCACAAAAGAGGATAGTGGGAAATGTTTTGGTTGGGATGGAAAAGAAATTGAGCCGTGAGGCAATTGCAATATATTGGGTCCGAAAGGATTTACGATTAGAAGATAATCCTGCGCTTGTAGAGGCAGCTTTGCATAGAAAGGTACTTCCTGTTTTTATTTTGGATGAAAAAGAAGAAATAGGAGCAGCAAGTAAGTGGTGGCTTCATTATTCCCTTCAGTCTCTTTCGAGCGCATTTGGGGGATCTCTATCGATTTTTCAAGGGAATCCATTAACTATTTTAAAGGAGCTTGTTGAGCGAAATGGAGGAGAGGCAGTCTATTGGAATAGGTGTTATACTCCATATACGGTGGCACGTGATAAGATAATCAAGGAAGCACTACCTGCAAAGAGTTTTAATGGGTCACTTTTGTTTGAGCCATGGGAGATCAAAAAGGATAATGGGGAGCCGTACAAAGTATTTACTCCATTTTTCAAGCGGGGGTGTTTAGGTGCTGGCTCTCCAAGGAAGCCTTTGCCTATTCCAGAAAAGCTGCAATGTATAAAAGACGATACTTCGTTGTCGATAGAAGATCTTCAATTATTACCAACTATTCCTTGGGATAAGGAAATAAAAAAGACTTGGAAAGTGGGAGAAGAAGGGGCGAAAAAGAGATTTTCTGACTTTTTAAAAGAAGGAATCTCTTCTTATAAGGAGGGGAGGGACTTCCCAGCAAAGCCTTTTGTTTCTCGTCTTTCTCCTTATGTACATTTTGGAGAGATCTCCCCAAATACCCTCTGGTATGGAGCGCAAAAAAAAGGTGCTAATAAAGATATTGACCATTTTTTAAGGGAGCTTGGATGGAGAGAGTTTTCTTATAGTTTACTTTTCCACAACCCATCTCTTCCTGCTAGAAACTTACAAGAGAAGTTTGATCGATTTCCATGGATAAAAAATAAAGAGCACTTGCTAGCTTGGAAAAAAGGAAAGACTGGTATTCCTTTTGTGGATGCTGGGATGCGAGAGCTTTGGCAAACAGGGTATATGCATAATCGCGTCCGGATGGTAGTGGCATCTTATTTAGTAAAGAATTTGCGAATTGATTGGAGGGAAGGGGCAGCCCATTTTTTTGATTGCCTTGTGGATGCAGACCTTGCAAACAATAGTGCTAGTTGGCAGTGGGTAGCTGGATGCGGGGCAGATGCAGCACCATATTTTAGGATTTTTAATCCAGTAACTCAGGGACAAAAATTTGATCCAGAGGGAGAATATGTAAGAAAATATGTATCTGAGCTTTCTAAACTCCCTAATAAATATTTATTTTCTCCTTGGGAGACTCCAGTTGAGGTATTAGAAATAGCTGGGGTAGAATTAGGAAAAGAGTATCCAGAGCCTCTTGTAGATTTAAAAGTGTCTAGAGCTGCAGCTCTATCTTCTTATGAGAGGATAAAATCGTAGTTTTTTAAGACTTGGATGGTTTGGACAATCTCTTCTTGTGTATTGTATTTGTGGAAGGAAAAGCGAAGGGAGGAGAGGGCGTGTTTGGAAGAGTATCCAAGGCCTAGTAAAACATGGGAAGGGGCAAGTGTTCCGGAAGAGCAGGCAGACCCGAGCGATGCGCTGATCCCTTTATTATCTAGATAAATTAAGAGGTGGTCGCCATCTTCGTCAGGGAAGTGAATATTGGAAACATTAGAGATACGAGGCCCTCTTTTATGAATAATGCAATTTGGGAAAACCTCTTGGATTTTTCTTTCAAAGGAGTCTCGAAGTAGCTGGAGCTTTTCATAATTAGCAGGATCTATCTCTTTCACAGCTTGAGCAAGTCCTAAAATGGCAGGGACATTTTCTGTACCACCGCGCAGACCCATCTCTTGTTTTCCTCCAGATAGGAGTGGAGAAAAAGAGGTACCTTTTTTTAAATAGCAAAAGCCAGAGCCTTTTGGTCCATGACACTTGTGTCCTGAAAAAGCCATAGCTGTTATGCCTTCATAGAGGCAAATAGGCATTTTACCAAGGGCAGCAACACCATCAATGATTAAAGGGATATCATACTTCTTTGCGATATTCGCAATCTCTTCTAGCGGTAAGATAGTTCCCACTTCCCCATTTACAAGAGAAAAGACCATTGCAGAAAGACCCTTTTTTGCGCGCCTTTCTATTTCTTCCAGATCATATACTTCTTTTTTTGTAGTATCTAAATGGATTGTTTCATAGTTTTCTAGAGCTTTTAAGACAGCACTATGTTCTATAGAGGTAGAAAGAGTGGGGCCTGCTCCTTTTTTGATGATTCCAAAGATTAAGCTTTGGATGGATTCTGTTCCGCCAGAGGTAAAAAAGATCTCTTCTTTGCCTGCCCCTAAAAATTTGGCAATAGAGGTTCTTGCCTCTACCACTTTTGTCCGAGCAGCTCTACCAGAGGTAGTGATGCTAGATGGATTTCCTGAAATATGTTCCATCGCATTTAAAATAACTTTTAACACTCCAGGGGATAAAGGGGTGGTAGCATTGCTGTCAAAGTGTATGGGTTTGGTCTTAAATTGCTTCATTTTTGGAAAAAGGGGCTAAAGTAGAACCCTATTATCCCATGGAATTATGTTTTTTTCAAGTCGAGTTTGGTGAGAAGGAGGGTGATGTTATCGTGCCCGCCGCGGCTTTTTGCTAGTGTAATCAAAAATTTACTTGCAGCTTCTAAAGAGATATGCGATTTCAAGATTTTTTCCATTTCTTCATCTTTAACAAGGTCAGAAAGACCATCGCTGCACATCAAAAAGAGGTCACCTTCCATTGCCTCTGATGTAAGGAGGGAGGGTTTTACTTTTACACTAGTTCCAATAGCTTGCGTCAATGCATGTTTTCTTTGGATGGTTTGAGCACCATCACCTCCTACCATTTTATAGGTAAGGTGATCCTTTGTAATTTGTTTGAGTACTCCTTTACGCAATCGATAAATTCTGCTATCCCCCACGTGGGAAGAGATCATGAAATTACCAAAGAAGAGCAAGGAGCAAAGGGTGGTTCCCATCCCAGTGAGATGCGGACTTTGTCTGCTAAGGTGGTGCACCCAAAGATTCGTTTTTTCCATGATGGAAACAATCTTTTCTCCTAAAATAGCAATATCTTTTTCGGTTAAACTCTCTAGCGGCAAACTTTCCACTAAATGGCACATGTATTCACAAGCTTTTTCCGCAGCAACTTCTCCTGCATTATGACCGCCCATCCCATCTGCAAGAGCATAGAAATGTAGCTTGTCTAATACTTTTACAACATCTTCGTTGTTGCCACGGACTAGGCCAACATCTGAGGTCGCAAAACTTTCTATGTGGAAAACTTTCTGCAAAAAGTACCTGTTTTATGTATTAGTGATAATTATCACTATAGTGCTAATTAGATTGAATGTCACGTGCAAAGTTATATTTGCAATTATTGAACGATTCTTCTCATAGATAAAGCCTAAGTATAAACCAAGTAGGAATAAGCTAATTAATATGAAAATATTTTGCATCCCTTGACTCCAAGAAAAATGAATACAGCTAAAAAGAAAAGAGGAGAGAAGGATAGCGTTTTTTGCGCCAATTTTTTGTCGTAGATATGTTTGAATAATTCCTCGAAAGAGATATTCTTCCACAATAGGCGCGACAATCACAATAGCAAAAATGGCAAGAATAAGAGTGGGGAAGGAAGAGAGAGATTCAATTAGAAAGCGTACAGCTTCTTGTTGGGCAGGAGGATTTGCTTGGAAATAAAGGAGTATTCCATCAAAGAAAAACATCAAAGTGAGTAAAGGGAATAATGCAAGAAATAGAGTCTTGAGACCAAAGCCTATATCTTCTTTTAAGCTTTTTGCACCTGGGTATAAGCGGTCTTTTAAGATGGAGGGAAAAGGGAATTTTCTTACTATAAGATAGTATAGATAGGCAAACAAAAGATTGATAGGAAGGGTAAGAAATTGAAAGAGCCCAATGAGCAGGTTACGAGATGCGGTAGCGCCTAGTGGCAGTAATCCAATAATATAGGCACCCACAAAAAAAGATGCAGGATAAAACAACACATTTATGATGGTATCTATCCCAGAGAGTCTTTTCCCAATGTAATTTTGATGGGGAAGGGCATAGTAGTGTTTGATTTTTGTGTAG
>JAHZKV010000015.1 GCA_022600215.1 bacterium | reverse complement strand
TCCTCCTCAAAATAGATAGGATGGGGGAGGAAAGAGCAGTATTTACGTAGGATTTCTTTAAGCTTATTTTCATCCATTACTTCATCATCATTAAGGTGAAGGATAACATCAGTTCCTACCTCCTCTTTTTCTATTTCTTCGATGGTATAGGAGGAAGATCCATCGCAACTCCAATGCACCGCTTTTGCGTCTTCTTTGCAGGACTTGGTTTTGATTTCTACAGAGCTTGCCACCATAAACGCAGAATAAAAGCCAAGGCCGAAATGACCAATGATTCCACCAGCTTCGGCATCTTTTTGGTATTTTTCTACAAACTCAGCAGCACCTGAAAAGGCAACATCGGTAATATACTTTACAACTTCTTCCTTGGTCATACCAAGGCCATGATCGGAAACAGTGAGTGTCTTGTTCTCTTTATCAAGGGAAATGGTAATGCTTAGAGCTTCTTTTTCTCCCTCTTTTGCGTTTTCTGGTAAGGTAGCCTCGCCCTTTTCTGTAAGGATAACACGTTTTGAGGTAGCGTCAGTAGCGTTAGAAACTAATTCGCGTAAGAATATATCTTTATCTGAATAGAGCCATTTTTTGATAATGGGCATGATGTTTTCGCTATTGATTTTCAACTTGCCTTCAGACATAAGATTCTCCTTACATTTTAATAAGACCTGCTTCTTGCAAGATGATAATGATTACAAGAAGTGGTGCGATATATTTTACCATAAAAAACCATGGCAATGCAACAGCTCCAAGATGGGTGCCTGTACCAAATTCTTTTTTGATATCTTTTTTATCAGTAAACCAACCAATAAAGATAGCTGTAAATAAAGCGGAGAAAGGAAGCATCCAGTTAGAGGAGATGTAATCGATGGTGTCAAAAAAGCTTTTGCTATAAATAGTGGACCAACTAGGAAATAGTGCATCGGAGTTTGATACAGCACTTGGAAGACCTACAAAAAAGATGAGCAAGGTAAGCATTGCTGCTGCTTTTGTTCTAGAGATAGAAAAGTTTTCAATAACGTTTGCAACCAGCACTTCAAGTAACGCGATAGTAGAAGTTAGTGCAGCAAAAAGAACAAGCGCAAAGAAGGCAGTAGATAGTAAGATTGTCGCAGGAAGTTTTGCAAATACCACAGGGAGGGTTTTGAAAATTAAGCCAGGGCCAGCCTCGGGAGCAAATCCAAAAGTGAATACAACGGGGAAAATAACAAGTGCTGCAATCAAAGAAACAAAGATAGTCATTGCGGTGATGATCATCGCGTTGTTAGGGATGTTTTCTGCTTTTTGCATGTAACTTCCGTAGGTGATATTAATACCAAGACCTACGCTTAAGGTAAAAAATGCCATCCCAAGAGCTGCAAGGACTCCTTGTGATGAAAGCATTTCAAATTTTGGAGCAAAGACAAACTCTAGAGCTTCTGAGAATCCCGGCATCGTAATAGAGTAGAGGAATAAACCAATCAGAATTACAAAAAGAGCAGGCATTAAAATTTTTGCGAAATGTTCAATTCCTTTTTTAATTCCACTGCAGATAATTCCTAAGTTAATCAATAGGTATAAAGCAAACCAAAGAATGGTTATTCCAGGTGAGGAGGAGAGTAATTCGAAGGCTGCTTGGATTTGTTCTGGTGTTTTTCCATCAGAGAATTTACTAAGAGACATGAATATATAACTCAATACCCATCCAGCAATTACGCAGTAGTAGGATAGAATAAAGAGAGTGGTCAGGAAGTTTAGCCAACCAAGACCTTTCCAGTTATCTCCATCTTTACGAAGAGAAGGGAAGGCTAAAACAGAACTTTTTTGTGTTTTTCGCCCAATGATCAACTCGCCTATGAATACTGGGAGGCCAATAGCAAAAGTAAAAATAATATAGAGAAGAACAAAAGCGCCTCCACCATTTGCTCCAGCTACATAAGGAAATTTCCACAAAGAGCCGAGACCAACAGCTGCACCAGCTGTAGCCATTATAAAACCGAGTTTGGAGCCCCAATGTTCATGTTTTTTTGTCATAGCAAATAGTATATAGGAGAGAGTTGTTTTTTTTCCATATAAAAAGTATGGTAGCATCTCGTTAATAATTTTTATTTTAGTTGGAGGTGTTATGGGGAATGGAGTTTCTGTGGAGAGGAATAAACGTCAACAAGCAGAGGTTGATGTAGCATGTGTTCAGGAAAATAGTAAAAGAAATCCACCGAATGGTATGCCAGTAGTAGTACAGTTAAAAAAAGAGCAAGTTAGCAAGCTTCCTCCAAGAGGAGGCCGCTCACTTGTAAAGCAGCTTAAGGGACGGGTGAAGAAAGTTTCGGGACCGCCGCTTCCAGCTGCTGCAGGAGTTTTAAATGTAGGTAAAAGTGCATCGAAAGTTGTGCATTAAATAAAATATTTGATAAGATGCTGCAAACAATGGAGGTAATCTATGGCAGATGTAGTATCTGTGACAGCAAGAGGTGTAACAGTAGAGGCAGAGGTGGCAGCTGCTCGAGAAGATGGGCAAGGTCGTGTAGTCACTGCGAATCCTCAGGGGACTGAAAGTGTTCAGCAAGTAGGCCGTAGAGCTTTAAGGCGCGTCCGTGCATTTCGACATGTAAGAAGAAATGGTAATGCCTCATCTAAAGCGATCCCACGTAATGTAGTCCATGTGAATGGCAGGGCTTACGAGATCTTTGAAGTGTAACACAGTACATTTCTTGTTACAAAGAAATCAATCCTGATTCATGAAGGATGATAAAGAGCACTACAAGTGGCGCAATGTATTTTACTATCCAATACCATGGCGTTGCAAGAAAGCCAAGGTGCGTACCTGAGGTGAATTCTTTGAAGAGCATCTTTTTCTCTTGCGTCCAACCAACAAAGATTATCGTTAAAAGTGCAGCAATTGGAGTAAACCAAGAAAGGGTGATGTAATCCATCATATCAAAGAAGTTTTTACCATAGATTGCTTCCCAATTAGGGAATAAGGTGCCTGCACCAGAAAAGGCGCTTGGAATTCCAATAACAAATGCTAAAATGGTGAGGTAAATACCCGCTTTTTTCCTTTCGATATTGAATACTTCCATAACATTAGCAACTAAGATCTCCAGTAAAGAGATGGTAGAAGTTAGCGTTGCAAAGAGCATCAATAGAAAGAAGGATGTAGAAAGAAGAAGTGTTGCTGGTATTTTTGCAAAAAGAACTGGAAGCGTTTTAAATACTAGACCTGGTCCTGCTTGTGGGGGTAAGTTGTAGGTAAATACAATAGGAAAGATTACGAGCGCGGAAATTAGGGATACAAGTACAGTCATGATTGCCACATAGAAACCATTTTTCGGAATGTTTTCGCTTTTTTTCATGTAACTTCCATAAGTCACAATAATTCCATATCCAACACTTAGTGTGAAAAAAGCCATTCCAAGAGCATTCAATACACTTTCTGGGCGCAATGCAGAGAAGTCTGGAACAAAGACAAAAGCAACTGCATCGCCAAAACCAGAGAGGGTAGTGGAGTAAATAAAGAGAGCCATAAGGAAAAGGAATAAAAGTGGCATCAAAATTTTAGACCATCTCTCAATTCCTTTTTTGATACCGCTGCTTACGATAGCAAGGTTAATAAGTAAAAATAGACCAAACCAAAAGACGTTGATCCAAGGCGCTTTGTAAAGGGTAGTAAATACTGCCTCAATTTCCGCAGGGGTTTTTCCTACAGAGAAGTTTCCAAGGGACATGAATACGTAGCTTAACACCCATCCAGCAACCACTCCATAGAAGGAGAGGATGATAAGAGAGGTTAAAAAATTCAGCCAACCAAGGCCGCGCCAGTTTTCTGATCCACCTGAAAGGGTGGAGTAGGCCATCACGGCACTTTTTTGGGTTTTTCGCCCAATGATCAATTCTGCAATAAATACAGGGAATCCCAGTAAAAAGGTAAAAAGTAAATAGAGAATAACAAATGCACCGCCGCCATTAGTTCCAGCTATGTATGGAAAACGCCAAAGAGCGCCTAGTCCAACTGCAGAACCAGCGGTAGCTAAGATAAAACCAATTTTGGAAGACCAATGTTCATGTGCTTGTGTCATAGAGTATTTCTCCTTTGAGTGCAGCTATTATGGGGCATGAAGGGTATTTTTGCAATAGACAATAAATAGGGCAATTTTGAAGTTAGAGGTAGTGTAGAGGTTAGAATTTGACAATATATGGCGTATTAATACCGGTTTTGCTGTTGATAATGGTGGGGATCTTACTCTCTATCAGTATTTTGTCGGTGAAAAAAATACTTGTCTCTACGGATGATTGTTCTCTTTTGATCAATGAAGAAAAGAAGGAAACGGTAGAGGCAGGAGGAACTTTGCTGGATGGTTTACTAAAACTTGGTTATGGAATTCCATCCCCGTGCGGAGGAAAGGCAACGTGCCATCAGTGTAAGGTAAAAGTAGTAGAAGGTGGCGGTGACCCTGCGGAGGTAGAGACGATGATCTTTCCTCCAAAAAAAATAAAGGCAGGATGGCGCCTTTCTTGCCAATGTAAAGTGCGAGGAGATATGAAGGTTGATATTGCTACCTCTTCTATGAATGTGGCAACTTTTAAGGCAAAGGTGCTTTCTAATCATAATGTATCTACTTTTATCAAGGAGCTTTGTGTGCAACTTCCGGAAGATCAAAAAGTAGAGTATATCCCTGGCGATTATATGCAATTTCATATCCCCCCTTTTACGACGCGTACGAAGGCTTGGCAAGAAACAATGGAAGAGAAATACCATGGTGATTGGCATAAGTTTCAAATGTTGGAGAGGGAAATTTCCCATGCAGAGGAAGGAGAGATGCGCGCTTATTCTTTGGCCTCTCACCCTTTAGAGGGGAATGTGTTGAAATTTACTGTACGAATAGCAACACCCCCTTTTAAAGGCGCGCGCGTACATCAGCGTATTAAGTGGGGGCTTGGCTCTTCTTATATTTTCTCTTTGAACGAGGGGGATGAGGTAGAGCTTTCTGGTCCTTATGGCGAGTCACATATGATTGATGATGATCGAGAGTTGATCTTTTTGATTGGAGGAGCAGGAGCTTCTTTTGGTAGATCTCATATCATGGATCTTTTTTACGGGAAGAAAACCAATCGTAAAGTAACTCTTTGGTATGGAGCAAGAAGCTTAAAGGAAAACATTTATCAAGAGGAGTTTGAAAAGCTTGACAGGGAGCAGGAAAATTTTACTTATCGTTTGGTGTTGTCAGAGCCGTCTGAGGAGGATCTAAAAGAGGGGTGGCCAAAGGATGATCCTATCAAGACGGGCTTTGCTGCAAAAGCTTTTGAGAAAGGGCAGCTTGAGGATATGGATGCTCCAGAAGATGCTTTGTATTATGTTTGTGGTCCTCCGCAACATAACAGCTCTGTGTTGAAGATGTTATATGACTATGGGGTTGACATTGATACAAGTGTAATACTGGATGATTTTGGTAATTAACAAATCTGTAAATCCTTGTAAATAATCCAACTATTTATTATTGTTTCCTTTGATTATAGATTAAGATGGAGTTAAAGATGGCTGGAAGAGTAGAGAGTGATTCAAGTAAGTTGTGGCAAGGATTAGTCAATTCTGTGAATAATTTTGAGAGAGCGCAATCACCAACACCTAGTTCTATATGTGTAGCTGATATTCAGGTGTTTGATGGTGTGTCTTGTTGTGGCTGTGCTTTGGGTGTAAGTGTTGGTCGCACATACCCTACTCAAGCAAGTTTGGTACGCAAGGTAGCTGCCGCTTATATAAAATATCAGCAGGTATTGACTAAAGAGGTTTTGATATCAAAGGAATACCATGCTTTAGTGGAGCGTGCTCCTGTGGGGTTAAGGCAGTTAATGCTGGACGGGAAAGGGATGCCGATAGTGGAATAACTTTCCCTTGACGCCATTTTCGCTATTTGCAGAGTGGAGATTATATGAAAGTAATGATGGCACAGCTCAACCCTGTCATAGGCGATGTGGTTGGGAATACAGATAAGGTCTTAACGACCATAGAATTAGCGAAAGAAAAGGGAGTAGATTGTGTCCTTTTTGCAGAAATGACCCTTTGTGGTTATGCTCCTCATGATCTCTTGCTTCATGATAAATTTATCGATGAAATTGAAAATCAGTTAGATAGAGTGGTTCGGGCAAGTAAGGGTATTGCAGTAGTAGTAGGGCTTGTTCGACGAAATTCTACCTATGAAGAGAAGAATCTCTTGAATAGCTGTGCAATTATAGAGGATGGTAATTTACTTGGCTTTTATGATAAGTGGCTGCTTCCAACATATGATGTATTTAATGAACGTCGCTATTTTGCTCGCGGAAAGAATATTCAGGTTTGGAATATTTGTGGAAAGCGTGTAGGGATAGTGATTTGTGAGGATATGTGGCAAAATGCGGGGGAGAAAATCTCTGGAACTTCTTATCCATGGGATCCAGTGAAAGAGCTTGTCCCTTACAAACCAGATGTCTTGTTTAATTTAACAGCTTCACCCTTTCAATCTGCGAAAGCAGACATTAGAGTGGAGGTGTGTCGTGCTGCGGTGAAAACATTGTCCTGTCCAGTTCTTTATGCGTGCCAGGTGGGGGCAAGTGGTACTGTAATTTGTGATGGATATAGCCTCTTTGTGGATGAGGAGGGCGGCATTCGCCATGTAGCAAAGGGTTTTCAAGAAGATTTTCCTGTGATTGATTTAGAAAATAAAGGGCACATTATTCCATTTGAGCATGGCGTGATGTCTGATATGTATAGAGCTCTTGTCTTAGGAGTTTCTGATTATTTTAAAAAATCAGGAAATACTAAGGCTGTTGTTGGGTTGTCGGGGGGATTGGATACGGCACTTGTGGCAACGCTTGCGGTTAAATCTCTTGGAAAAGAAAATGTAATTGGAGTGCACCTGCCATCAAAGCGAACTTCGAAAGAGCAGTCAAAGGATGCACGTGACCTTGCACAAAATCTTGGCATAGAATTTATCGAAATTCCTGTAAAAGATTTATATGATGATTTGAAGAAGGGTCTTGCTCCACATTTTGATATTGAGAAGGATAGCGCTGTTCATGAAAATATTGTGATGCGAATACGAGCAACTATATTGATGGCTTTTGCTAACGAAAAGGATGCCTTACTCCTTCCTTCGAACAATAAAACAGAGCTTGCTATTGGGTATTGCACCCTATATGGGGATATGGCGGGGGCATTGAATGTGATTGGCGATGTCATAAAGACTGATTGCTACACCCTTGCTCGTTATATCAATAAGGGAGATGAAGTGATACCAGATAATATCTTGCAAAAACCTTCCTCACGAGAGATACGTCACCATGGTGGCGATAAGAATACTTTGCCATCTTATGAGGTAGTAGATCGTGTGATTAAAGGGTATGTAGAAGATTATAAATCGCCAGAAAGTATCGCAAAAGATGAAGACATTGACTTAGAGATAGTTCTAAAGGTAGTTCGAAGAATCTACAAAACAGAGCATAAACGTTTACAAGCGCCGCCATCATTACGTGTTTCGAAAAAATCCTTTGCTGTAGGGAGAAAGAAGCCACTGCATTATCGCGGAAGCACCCAAGAAAAAATCTATTAGAGTTGTATTTTTGCTCTTTTTTCCTAACCACCTATCTCGAGTGCGTTTTATGCACACTTCAATAGTTGGTTAGAAAAAAAAATAGCTAAAAATACAACTCTAATGTTGCTTGGAATGTTGTTCTTTTCTCCCATCTAACTATTTCGAGCGCGTTTTGTTCAAACTTCAGTAGGTGACTTCGCTGATGTGGGTTGCTTTTTCTGTGATCATAAGGAGTCGATCAAACCCAATTGCGATTCCAAAGGTGTTTGGTGGGAGTCCCTTTTCTAAGTTTGATAGAAATGTTTCGTCGATTTTGTAGGGAGGTTTTCTTAGCTCTGTTCGTTTTTTATTTGCCTCTTCAAATCGATTTCTTGCAGTTTTGGCGCAGGAGAGTTCATCAAAGCCATTTCCCAGTTCATAGCCATCAACAAATATTTCAAATCGTTTTGCTACTTCTTTACCATTTACAAGGGCAGTTTTTGCAAGGCTTGCTTCTTCTGCAGGGAAATCCGTAAGAATAGAGAAGCATTCCTTGCCGAGGGATGGCTCCACAAAATGACCAAAGAGGTAATGTCTTTTTTCCTCTTCTGTGTAGGTAGTAATTTCAGGTGGTAATTTTTTTGGGGTATATTTTTCGAGCGCTTCATCGTAGGTGAGTGTTTCTGTTTTTCTTTTCCCCAAAAAGAGGGAGAGGAATTCGATTACTTCTTCTACGAAGGCTTTTTCCGTCGTGTTTGTCTTGTAATACTCGAGCATGGTGAATTCTTCTTTGTGACGAGAGCCTTCCTCTTCTTTTCGAAAGACATGTCCAAGAAAAAAAATATCTCCCGATCCATTGCAGAGCAGGTCCTTCATGCGAAGCTCGGGGGAGGAGTGTAAATATCCACCCTCTACCTCCATTAAATCGATGTAAGCATCAACGGAGGCAGCTTCATTCCATGCAGGAACATCAACCTCTAGATACCCTTTACTTAAGAAAAAGTTCCTCGTTTTTGTAAGAGCGTCGCTTCGTGTTTTTACTGACATCGGGAGACGTATTCACCAGTTCTTGTATCCACGCGCACTTTCTCCCCTTCGGTGATAAAGATTGGAACGGCAATATCTGCACCTGTTTCGAGCGTTGCAGGCTTGGTAACTTTTCCTGAAGCGGTGTTTCCTTTTTCACCAGGCATTGTTTCGGTGA
>JAHZKV010000135.1 GCA_022600215.1 bacterium | reverse complement strand
CAGGTAGATATTAAGAACTCTCTTACGAACCCACACATCAAAGAATTGTCTCTTGAAGATGCAAAAGCTTACATCAAAAACACCTTCTCCTATCTTCTTCCTAAACGTAACGAGGACATATTTATTGAGCTGGAAAAGGAAAGCAAAATTATCCTCACAAGGTTGTTAGCGCTATATAAGAAAATCGATTCTCATTCCTACCTTGGCCGCCTTTTAAAAGAAAAAATTAAAAGCCTCTACCTTATTGATGTACCATCGTTTAGTTTGAGCTGGTTTTTGTTTGGAGAAATAGTCTCCCTTCTATACATCATAGCAGCAGAAGGGCGAAAAGATCCCTCCGCCACCATTGAAAACTTCCTCATCCATTTGTATCAATTCCCTATTTTCAATGTATTACTCAATCCAAAGCATAAGGAACTGCCCGCAGTATTTATAAAGCTGCAAATGACCTCTCCATCTGAGCTTTAAACTCCTTCGGCTTCTCCACAAATGGAAAATGCCCACAACTTTTTAACGTAATAAGAGTAGCATTTTTCATCCAAGAGGCTAATTCTTTTGCTATTTCTACCGGTGTTATATCATTTTCTCCATGCAATATTAATGTTCTCACCTCTAAAGATCCTATCAGACGAAGAAATTCTTCTTTAGTAGGTACTTTCTCTGCCATCAATACTCCATGTGATCGCATACCACTTTTTGCAGCTTCTTCCTCAAAATTCCAAACTAATTTTCTAGCCAAGCTTTTATCATAAAAATATTCCCTGAAAATCTTTGCATACCAATCATTTATTTCTTTCTTACTCAAAGAGAAAAATGCCCCTGTGTGCATCATCGTTAACTCCTCTTGAATAGGCGCTCCAAAAAGTGCTGCATTTTTTGCAAATACCTCTTCCCCCTCCTTCGTAAAGGGAGGAACACTTAACAAAATCAAAAAGGAGATATTTTCTTGGTACCGCAATGCATAATACAAAGATACTCTTGCTCCCCAAGAATGTCCCAATAATGTTATCTTGCTTAAACCTAAAGCCTTTCGCAGCTCTTCTAAATCTTCTACAAACTGCTTAATACTAAACTCTTCTTTGTCGCTATTTTTTGATAGTGACTTACTGCAGCCTCGTTGGTCATAAAAAATTAGCTGCTTAGAGGGAAATTTGTCTGCTATATGATCTTTTAAATAGATGTGGTCCAATCCTGGTCCACCATGAACCACTATAATAGGATCCCCATCTCCTACTTTTTGATAAAAGAGTTCTCCATTTTGGATTTTTACATATCCCTCATCCATATTACCACGCCCTTTGTTCTTGCACGCATAGGAATACTATATATAGTAGGTCTTCTGCTATTTTTGTACACCGTTGGAACAAATAAAATTCCTCATTTTAGCAAAAGCAAAACTTAAGATGCAAACATTTTACGCAGAAAAAAAACATTTCTTTTTTCTCTGGACAAATAGAGACAAAATACAATATATAGTATAAGATATAGACACAAAATACTACATCTAGTATTTGGTCAAGAAAGGTTAGATTTATAAGGAGTGTTATGAAACAAAACAAAGAAACCATAACTAAAGAAGCAGATAAAAACGAAAAAGAGTTATTATCTTCTATGAAACAAATGAAAAGCGCTCCTACATCTAGTAGTGAAATGCTCACCATTGTAAAAAGGAATGGAGCAATCCTACCTTTTCGAAAGGACAGGATTGAAAATGCCCTTATGCTTGCATTTTGCGATACCAAAAACCTACCAAAAGATAAACCTCTCCCCTCTTCTACTAAAAATACCATTGCGCGCCTTGCAACAATCGTAGAAGATAAGTCCAAGCACCTTGGAGAGAAAGGAGTAACTCTCACAGTAGAAGGAATTCAAGACCTTGTAGAGATCACCTTGATGAAAAACAATTTCCATGATGTCGCTCGTGACTATATCTTGTTTAGAGATCATAAAAGAGGGCAGCGTGGGGAGAAAAAAGTGATCACCATTTTAAGTGCTGATGGAATTACCAAAAGACGCTTCAACCCAATGAAGATTGCTTCCTCCATGGAAAGCCTCTTTAGGTCGCACCATGGCCTTGAAGGGCAAACAGAGCAATCTGTCGTAGAATCTATCAACGAAGTGACGGCCGCTGTTACCAAACAAGTTCTAGACAGAGAAACAGATACCATCACCCGAGAAGTGCTAGAAGAAATCACCGAAAATGCCTTGATGGAACTTGGATTTTTTGACGAAGCAAAAAGGTATATCCGTTCCAGAAATACCATAGAGCAAAATGATGAGGTGCGCCCTCATGGAAAAACCTTCACCATCACAGGGGAAAAAGGCGTTACCTATCAAATCACCGAAAAAGATATCGCAGGGCAAATTGCCCATGCTGCAAGAAATACCGACAACATTGATGTAGACGCACTTGTTCACGCCTCTTTGCTAAATTTCTACGAAGGGATCACCGAAGCTGAAGTGGATACTGCTTTGATCATGGCCGCTCGTGCAAAAATTGAGATAGAGCCTAACTATACCTATGTTACCGCAAAATTGTTGCTAGAAAAAGTATACAGAGAAACACTAGAGTGCTCTTCTCAGGAGAAAAGCTTTGAGCAAAGCTACCGCGAGTACTTTACTAGCTACATCCAAAAGGGAATTTCTGTAGAAAGACTCTCTACCGAACTATATGACTTTGATTTAGAAGCTCTTGCTGCAGCGATTGTTCCAGAGAGAGACTACCTCATTCAATACCTTGGATTGCAAACTCTTTACGATCGCTATTTCATCCACCACAAAGAAAGAAGGCTCGAAACGCCTCAGACTTTCTGGATGCGCGTAGCCATGGGTCTTTCCATCCGTGAAGATAACAAAACAAAAAGAGCGATAGAGTTCTACAATATCCTATCCCAGCTACTTTACTCCCCAGGAACCCCTACCCTCTTTAACTCTGGAACCAACCACTCACAGCTAAGCTCTTGTTATCTTTCTACTGTAAATGATGATCTAGAGCATATCTTCAAAGTAATCTCTGATGATGCACAGCTGTCTAAATGGGCAGGTGGACTAGGAAATGATTGGACCTCTGTTCGTGCAACAGGATCCATCATCAAAGGAACTAATGGACGCTCCCAAGGAGTCATTCCTTTCCTAAAAGTTGCTAATGATACTGCTGTTGCTGTGAATCAAGGTGGAAAAAGGAAAGGTGCTCTTTGCTCTTACTTAGAAACCTGGCACCTAGACATTGAAAACTTCATTGAGCTGAGAAAAAATACTGGCGATGAAAGACGCAGAACTCATGATATGAACACTGCTAACTGGATTCCTGATCTCTTTATGAAAAGGGTAGAAGAAAATGGACAATGGACACTCTTCTCCCCATCTGATGTACCAGATCTTCATGACCTATATGGCAAAGCCTTCCAAAAGCGTTATGAAGAATATGAAAAGCAAGTCGATGACGGGAAGATTGCACTCTATCGTAGAATCGATGCAAAAGACTTGTGGAGAAAGATGCTCTCCATGCTCTTTGAGACAGGGCATCCATGGATCACATTTAAAGACCCATCTAATATCCGCTCCCCTCAAAGTCATGTAGGTGTGGTGCACAGCTCCAACCTTTGTACAGAGATCTTACTCAATACATCCAAAGAGGAAGTAGCTGTTTGTAATCTTGGCTCTGTGAACCTCATTGCCCATCTTGATAGTCAAAATAATATTGATGAAGAGATGCTGGAATATACCGTTACCACAGCAATTCGTATGCTTGATAACGTGATCGACATCAACTTCTACCCAATTCCTGAGGCAAAAAATGCCAATGCCAAGCATCGCCCTATTGGACTTGGTTTGATGGGATTCCAAGATCTTCTTCACCGTAAAAAGCTCAGCTACGCAAGCTTTGAAGCAGCAGAAGTAGCAGATGATGTAATGGAAAAGATCTCCTACCATGCTATTAAAGCCTCTTCGAACCTTGCAAAAGAGCGTGGAACATATGGAAGCTATAAAGGATCAAAATGGGATCAAGGAATGCTCCCTATTGACACCATCGAGCTTTTAGAACAAGAGCGTGGCGAAAAAGTAGAGATGGATCGATCTTTCAAAAAAGATTGGGATGCTGTTCGTAAACTTGTTGCAAAACAAGGCATGAGAAACTCTAATACTATGGCTATTGCTCCAACAGCAACTATCGCAAACATATTAGGCGTATCTGCCTCCATTGATCCAAACTACAAAAATCTCTATGTAAAATCCAACCTTTCTGGAGAATTTACGGTAACTAATATTTACCTAGTTGAAGAGCTGAAAAAGCTTGGTATTTGGGATAAAGAGATGCTTGACGACCTAAAATACTTTGATGGGTCTATCGCAGAAATTGAGCGTATTCCAAAAGAGCTAAAAGATAAGTTCTTAACCGCTTTTGAAATTGACTCGCTATGGCTCATTGAGTGTGGTAGTCGTCGACAAAAATGGATCGACATGGGACAATCTATGAACCTCTTCTTAGCAGAACCGTCTGGTAAGAAGTTACATGAAATGTATTTTGCAGCATGGAAGAAGGGAGTAAAAACTACCTACTACCTACGTGCCCTTGCTGCGACAACAATTGAAAAATCCACCACCGACATTAACAAGAGAGGAATACAACCTCGGTGGATGAAGAATAAGTCGGCTTCTTCTCGTGTTGCGGTGGATAGAAAACCCACCCCACAAGTATGTAATATGGAAGAGGGCTGCGAATCCTGCCAGTGATGCGTGTTTTAAGCAGCTTTTGCTTATTTGCAGTTTCGGAGTACCTTTGGTTGTACACCTTCAACTACAAATAAGCAAAAGCTTCTCTAAACTCCGCATCACTGGATCTAATACAAGATTATGCACCACTGGTACCAATAATATTTTATTGGCCGCAAGGGAACTAAGGATTAAAAGAATTAAAAAGAAAATGTTGAGAGGGAATATGACAACAAAAGAACAAAATAAAAGATTTGAGGCAAAAGAAAAGCGTTTGATCAACTGCAACAAAGTGGATGTAAACCAAATTATGCCGATGAAATACAAATGGGCATGGGAGCACTATGAAAATGGATGTGCAAACCACTGGATGCCAAACGAAGTGCCTATGGCGAAAGATATTGAGCTGTGGAAATCCAATGGCCTTTCAGAAGCAGAAAGATTAATGATCATGAGAAACCTCGGTTTCTTCTCTACTGCAGAGAGCCTTGTTGCTAACAACATCGTCCTAGCTATTTTCAAGCATGTGACCAATCCAGAAGCAAGGCAATACCTCCTTCGCCAAGCATTTGAAGAAGCTATCCACACACACACCTTCCACTACATCGTAGAATCTCTTGATTTAAACCCATCAGAGATCTTCAACATGTACAACGAGATTGATGTAATCCACAAAAAAGATGCTTTTGAGATGAAAATTACAGAAGAAATTTTGAAAGATGGTTTTACTACCGAAACAGAAGAAGGAGCAAGAATCTTCCTCAAAAATCTTATTGGATACTACATCATCATGGAAGGAATCTTCTTCTACAGCGGTTTTGCAATGATCCTATCGCTACATCGTCAAAATAAGATGACAGGAATTGGGGAACAGTTTCAGTTCATCCTTCGCGATGAGACCATCCACCTAAACTTTGGTATTGATTTGATCAACGGCATCAAAGAAGAAAATCCAAATCTTTGGTCCGAAGAATTCCAGCAAGAAATCACCGATATGATCGACGAAGCAGTGAACCTCGAAATTGAGTATGCAAAAGCTTGCCTACCAAAAGGAATTTTAGGTCTTACGGCTCCAATGTTTGAAGACTACGTGGGATATATTGCTGATCGTCGACTAGAAAGAATTGGTCTTTCAGCTCGCTACCACAAATCTACTCCATTCCCATGGATGTCAGAGGTAATCGATCTTCAAAAAGAGAAAAACTTCTTCGAAACAAGAGTGACAGAGTATCAATCCTCCTCTTCCCTTTCTTGGTAAACTATTCTTCTAGAAAAAAAGTAGTCACT
>JAHZKV010000134.1 GCA_022600215.1 bacterium | reverse complement strand
GTGTTTTGATAAGGTTGCCCGGATGCTAAACCTTCCCTATCCTGGTGGACCCGAAATAGAAAAGCTTGCCAAGACGGGAAACCCAAATACTTATCCCTTCAAAACACCTCGAGTAAAAACCTCCCCCTATCACTTCTCTTTTAGCGGCCTCAAAACAAAAGTATTATATACTGTATACGGACAAAATGGAAAAAACTCTACTCCTATTATTCCAAAAGAAAACTATAAGGATGTTGCCGCCTCCTTCCAAAAAGCAGCCTTTGCCTCTCTTTTGTTTGCCACGAAAAAAGCATGTGAAGAACTCGATGTAAAATCTTTTTTAATTGGAGGAGGAGTTAGCTGCAACCTTGCTTTAAAAGAACTCTTTGAAAAAGAGCTTCCAAAAAGCACCACTCCTTACTTTCCTAAAAAAAACTTAACCCTTGATAATGCCGCGATGATAGCCGCCCTTGGTCATTATCAATTCTTAAAAGATGGCGCTTCTGCAGATGATTTGACCGCAAGCCCGACCAGTAAAAAAGCGTTTACCAGTATCTAAATTTTTCTTGAATAAATATAGCTAAATATGGGATAAAGAAAAACTTGTATAGAATGTCGGATTGGTATATACTTGCATCAAATTTTATTAAAGGAATAAGCAATGGCAAAGAAAAAAACTCGTCAAATTATCACTTTAGAAAGCACTGAGAGCAAGTATAGAACTACCACAGTAAAAAACCCGAAGAATACCACTTCTCGTTTGGAGCTGAAGAAATACGATCCTACCGTTCGAAAGCATGTAATGTTTAAAGAAAAAAAGTAAGAATTAGTGTTTGAATTTTCAATCATACGCCGCTATTTAATGCCAAAGAAGAAGAGAATGTCTCTTGCTTTGATATCATTGATGTCGGTATTTGTTATCTCTCTTGTCGTATGGTTGCTCATCCTTTTTCTATCTGTAACAGAAGGCATCGAGAAAAATTGGCTCGGCAGACTCACCTCGCTTAATGCGCCTTTACGCGTCACCCCTACCGAAGAGTACTACCAATCCTACTACCATTTAGTGGATGAACATTCCTATGCCTCCAACTACGAAAAGAAGACCTTTCACGAAAAACTTGTCTCCAAGATCACTGATCCGTACGATGAAAATATTGACAGTGAACTCCCTTTATACATTCCACAAGCTACCAAAGGGTCAAAAGGAGAGGTTCTTGACCTTGCCAAAGAAGTAGAATACTCTTTAGCAGGAATCCCCAAAGAAATTGCATCTATCTCCTCACATGACTATCAAATGGCTGGCGCTCTCCTTAAACTTACCATGGCAAGAGCTTCCATAGACCGACCAAATTCAAGCATCCCCACCCTTAATGTATTAACACAAGCTGCCTACGTAAATTCTATCCCTACACAAAAAGGCCCCCTTCATTCTCTACTTGTTAAGCCTACCGCAGAAGATATCAATCACCTCATCTACCTTGCTCGCATTGATAGAGGAGAAAGAGAGTCGCAGCAGCAAGTTGCTTTTTCCCATAAAGGCAACACTCTTGCAGACAGACTCCTCCCTATTTTCAATAATATCCACATCAAAAAATTTGCTACATTGAATCGCTTCTCTCTCCCTTCTGAAGTAGTGCAAGAGCCTCTTATCGCATTTGCTAAAATGGGGCGTGGAGAAATTTTCTACTTCAAAGTTCCAGCAAAAGTAGAGGAGCAAAGTCTAGACCAAGAGCTCA
Organism: bacterium; assembly: GCA_022600215.1. GTDB lineage: Bacteria > Chlamydiota > Chlamydiia > Chlamydiales > 2-12-FULL-49-11 > JAJACQ01. Next base: position 21,581 of record JAHZKV010000134.1, on the reverse strand, counting down.
CCAAAGGGGTACTGAAAAGAGAAGATGGAAAGCTTGTCTTTTTACCAAATGGCAAAGAAACTGCCTTAGATGCCGCGGCTCCTATTTTCTTAGACGGCACAGTAGAATTTACAGGCGAAGTAGATCATTTATCCCTTTTGGATGCTACGCTGCTCACAGACCTCTTAATCTCCGCAAAAATCGGCCTACAAGGCCATACCTACTCAACCGTTGTACCTTGGCATGAAATTACCATCGCAGATGCCCTTATCGAAAATGAATATTCTGCCCCTCCAGAGATTGCACCGCCTTGGGCCTATTTCATTAAAGACCACCTCGTCTTGAAAGATGACGGCGTTCTCCTTCCTATCCATTACAAAGAACAAGGATGTCTTATTGGAGATGATGGAACCTTCTCCTTTGGTAAAACATCGCCTCTGATGGTCTCTGAGCAAACAAAAAATATCATTACCTCTGGTTTTTATGACCCAGGAGTGATTAGCACTGGAGCAAGATTTATTCTTACCTCCAGAGACGTAGTATCTGCCATCACTTCCAAAGAGGAAAACTTAGTTATCGATCCACTAATTGCAAATGGATTCCAGGTATGGTTTGACGATACCATGAAAGCTGGTGAAGTTGCCGCCTACCTCAAAGAAGATTTTGCAAAGCGAGGGATAAGCTCCTATTTTGCCATCACCCCCTTTTATGAATATGATTTTGCAAAAGACTTAATAGGCCAATTCCAGAGTGATCGCGATCTTTTTATGCTCATTGGAGTAATCATCCTCCTTGTTGCTGTTTGTAATATCATTACCCTCCTGTTACTGCTTGTTCACGATAAAAAGACAGAGATTGGAATTTTCCTCTCCCTTGGAGCATCCAAATTTAGGATCTCCTCTATCTTTGCACTTGCAGGGATTATCCTTGGGGGATTAAGCACCTTGATTGGAAGTGCCCTTGCCTACTTCACTTTAAAAAATATCAATAGCCTTGTCTCCATTCTTAACATGATTGAAGGGCGAGATGCTTTCAATGCAGCTTTTTATGGCTCCTCCCTGCCAAACGAGTTTAGCATGCTAGCTTTCTCCTTTATTTTAATTGCAGCACCACTTCTATCCCTTGGCGCAGGTCTTATCCCAGCAATCAAGGCATGTAAACTACGTCCATCACAAATTTTGAGGTCTGAATGAAAGAAAACTCAAATGTCATCTTCGCTGCACGTAATATTTACAAAACCTTCTCCTATCCTGAGGTAGTAGACCTACTCAAAAATATATCCCTTTATGTGGAACAAGGAGAATCTGTTTCTATCACCGGCCCTTCTGGCTCTGGAAAAAGCACTCTTCTTTCCATACTTGGTACCCTTGATGGCGCTGATAGTGGAAAACTCTTCTTATTTGGAAAAGAGCTCCCTAAAAGAAACTTTGCAAAGATTCGTAATCAAAATATTGGCTTCATCTACCAAAATCACAATCTGCTAGATGAGTATACCGTTATGGAAAACCTGCTAATCAAAGCTCAAATTGGAAGGAGAAGTATCTCCAAAAATAGCGAGGCATATAATCTTGCCCTCTCCCTTCTTGAAGGGATGAACCTTTTACACCGAAAAGATTTTACCACCAAGCTCCTTTCTGGTGGGGAGAAAGCTCGTGTTTCTATTGCTCGTGCCTTTATGAATGACCCTGAGATCATCCTTGCCGATGAGCCTACAGGCAACCTTGATGCCCATGCGGCTTCGATGGTACAAAGCCTTCTTTTAGAAACATGCAAAGATTTGGGGAAATCGTTAATTGTCGTAACACACGATGAAAACTTTGCCCAGCAGTGCGATCGCACCTATTCTATCGATAACGGACAGCTCATCGAAAATTAATTTTTCTTGTTTACTTATATTTCCCACTCCTGCATTGGGAAAGTATGAAAAGATATCTATTCCTACTATGCTTTGTAAAATTATATGCCGCTCCTGTAGTGTTTAACACGACACTATCGCCTGCAAATATCTTACACCACCTCTACCACCCAAAAGAAAAAAATATCCACCGCCCCTATTTTTCCAGCACCAAACTTCACCGAAGAAATATGGTATCCCCAGCAAAAGCTATTGGATCAGGAACATTTCTCTATCACACCGAAACTAACGAGATAGAATATGCTATTGCCTATAGCGGTCTTAGTTCCCCTCCAGTGATGATACATCTGATGCTTGGATACCCTCATCAAAAAGGGGTGATTATTGCTACCCTCCTCTCAAAAGACCCTTCAGGCTCTGGAAATTCCTTTAAAAAGAGTCAACTATCAAAGCAAGATCAACTAGATCCAACCAATCGATCAGGTTTCCTTAGCGGCAAAGTGCGCCTTAAAAAACTTGGTAACCTACACTCCTACGCAAAGCCTCAAAAAGAAGAAAAGATGCTCTTGCAAGGTGGATGCTACGTCACCATCCATACGCACCTCAATGAACTGGGGGAATTACGCGGCCAGTTGACGCCTATAGGAAGTCACTTAGATAGTTCTTCATTGGAAAAATAATTTCTTTCTAGTATTCTAGGATCTATGAAAAAAGTTTCCCTTACACCTTATTTTGCCCTGGCATGCTTTTACTATTTTGCCCTCTCTTTCTTTCGACATATTTTTCCCTTTCTATACTTTGCTCCTTTTTTCACCACCTGTTTTGCCCGCACCTCTCTTTTTTTCTCCCTTTGGACCTCTTTTGGCATAGGCCTCTTTTTAGATTTGAGCACCACCTCCACACCTATGGGGTTTTATCCCATTTGTTGTGTAGCTACCACCCTTCTTATTCATCGCCTAAAGATCTACTTCCTCGAAGACAAACCCATCCCCTTTGCTCTTTATACCGCTATCTACTCCTTTACTTTTTCACTTATCTTCTCCCTTCTACATTCTTTCTTCGACACAAAACTATCTCTATCTCTTTTTCCATTCCTCCTCGACTCTCTCTTCCTCCCTGTACAAGATAGCCTCTACCACCTTCTTTTCTTCACTGCTCCCATCTACCTTTACATCTATCTAGGAACGCGCCAACAAAAAGTGCGCTACCTTCGCCTAAAAAAACGCTTTTTCTCTTTGTGGAAAGAACTACAAAAAAAGGTCTTCTCATGACATTTACCAGCCAGGAATTAAAACATATTGCTTCTACCGTTTCTGCTATTGCTATAGAAGTGGGTGAAAGAGCTCTCAAAGGTTTTTATACCTCCGTCTCCTCTCTTGAAAAAACCTCCCCCCATGATGTAGTGACCAAATTTGACAAGGAAGGGGAAGAATATATTTATCAAAAACTATCTGCGCTATATCCCGACTATGGCTTTTTAGGTGAAGAGGGCGGCTATCGCAACTATAGCAAAGCAAACCCTTTTTGGATTGTGGATCCTATTGATGGGACCCTTAACTTCTCGCGAGGTATCCCAGCATTTTCCGTAAGCATAGCCCTTGTCCACCACGGAGAGGCGGTGGTAGGTGTCTGCTTTGTTCCTATGACAAAGGAGCTTTTCTGCGCAAAAGCTGGCGAAGGAGCAACTCTTAATGGAGCTGAGCTTACGCCTCCTAAAAAAATGGATTTTGCTCATAGCATCTTATCCCTCTCCCCTAGCCACCTTAAAAGAACCCCCCTTGCAGCAATAAGGCGCAGTGGCTCGTCCGTAATTGATATTTGCTACGTCGCAAAAGGAGCTATTGATGGCTTTTACGACTCCTTACTCAACCCTTGGGATTTTGCCGCCTCCTCCCTTATTGCCAAAGAAGCTGGCGCTGAAGTTTTCAGCCTCAAAGAGAGCTCCCTTGACATGAATAAAAAATCTGACATACTAGTTACTAACAAACACATTACCGATAGTTTTACCAAATGGATATTAGAGGAAGCGTAATTGCTCAAAAAATTTTAGACGATGTAAAAAAGGAAATTACACAAAGTAAATTCTCCCCCTCTCTTATTTTCTTTTACATCGAAGATCATGCCCCCTCAAAGATCTATGTGGGAATGAAAGTACGTGCCTGTGAAAAAGTAGGGATACACTCCATAAAAGTATCTTTACCTTCGTCAATCACAGAGAAAGAGCTTTTAAAAAAAATAGAGGAAGCAAATAACGACCCTGCTATTCACGCTATCTTAGTTCAGATGCCACTACCAAAACAGATTAATACAAGCCATATCATCCATGCTATCGATCCAAAAAAAGATGTAGATGGCTTTCATCCCCTCAATCTTGGTAAGTTAATCCGCGGGGAAAAAGATACTCTTACCCCTTGCACCCCTCTTGGTATTTGCACTTTGCTAGAAGCAGAAGGGATTGAAACTGCAGGAAAAGATATTGCTATCGTAGGAAGATCTATGATTGTAGGAACCCCTCTTGCTAATATGCTTGCGACAAAAGGAAGGGATGGGACCGTTACCCTCCTTCATAGCAAAAGCAAAAATCTCACTAAAGCACTTCTTCGTGCAGATATTATTATCGCTGCAATTGGCTCCCCAAATTTTATCACCAAAGAAATGGTAAAAGAAGGAGCTGTTTGTATCGATGTAGGCATCTCTCGAGTAGATGGAAAGCTTGTTGGCGATATAGACTATGAAAATGTAAAGAAGGTAGCCTCTAAAATCACCCCTGTCCCTGGCGGCGTTGGCCCCATGACTATTGCTTGCTTAATGCAAAACACCCTCCTATGCTACAAAAAAATGTAATCTTTCTTAGCATCCTACTCCTCTTTTTTTCTTGCTCCACACAAAAAGAGATCTCCCTCAAGGGTGTGAAGATGGGAATCCCTTATTCAGTGAAAATAAGAAATAGCAATCTGCAAAAGGAGCAAATCGAGCAGGTAATCGAAGAATGCTTTGCTTTGATTGATACTACCATGAATGGATGGAATCCTTCCTCTGAGATTTCCAGATGGAACGCTTCTAAAGATTGCTCCCCCACCCCTATCTCCCCCGCACTATTTGAAATTCTTCAAATTGCAGATGCTGCATATACACAAAGCAGAGGTTATTTTGATCCCTCCTTAGGAAAAGCCATCCGCAGAACCAAAAAGCTTCTAAAAATAGGGCAACTTCTTAGTGATATGGAGATCAGCGCTCTTTACCCCTCTGTAGGATGGGATAAAGTAGTCCTTCACGACCACTCCCTCCAAAAACTCCACCCTGAAGTAGAAATAGATCTTGATGGCATCTCCAAAGGCTACTTTTGTGATATCTGCACTCAAAAAATCAAAGAACTTGGTGCATCTCATGTGCTGGTAGAATGGGGAGGGGAAGTAAAAGTAGCAGGAGGGCCATTTCGCGTCCTTTCTGGAGGCAATATCCTCCATATCACTAACAGCGCCCTAGCTACTAGCGGATATCGATACCAACTCTATCCAGTCAAAGAGGGCTCCTCTTATACTATATATAGTCACTTTTTAGACCCAAACACCCTTAAACCCATTCCCATAGCCCAATTACCTGAGGAATTTACCCAAAAACACCCCTCTTGCGCTATGGCAGACGCCTTATCTACATATAACGCACTTACTATAAGTAGTTTATAAACACTGCTTTACACCAAACACTCTAACCAGTTTATAATCAGTGGTTTAAAATTATTTTTATTACTATTAAAATAAACTTTACCATTAATTAAATAATTTATAATTATAACATAAGCAATAAAAGCGGAGTTAATTATGAATTCTACCATAAAACCAGCAGCACCAAACCACCTACTATACCAACTAGCATCTGCTGTAAGTGATCCTTTGGCTGATAAAAATGGCTCTTTATTACAAAATAAGGTTACCAGAATAGTACTTGCTTTAATCACTCTCTATGCTACCTTTGGCGCTGCCAACCTCCTAGCCTCCATCTATGTAGATTTACAAGATCAAAAATTTCGTGAAACTATGCAAAACGTAACAGTAGAAGAAAAGCCCGTTACATATGAAGAGAAACCATCTGACAACCAAAGTTTTGAAGATGCTATGAGAGCAGTTCGTGCGCAACTATGGTCTCCTGAAGAATTTAAAGCTTTCTACCAAGACAAGAGAGCAGGCTAACCTCTGATAATAACAGTATCGGGATAATTGAGCATTTGGTATGCTGAGGGATATGAAGCTTAGCAAAGAAAAGGTGCTCAAGGGCAAGTTCTTCCTCCACGTAAAAGGTTTTGGCTTTGTCCAACCAGAAGAAGATCACCCAGAAGTATTTATCCCCCCAAGAAAGAATAAAAATGCCATATCTGGCGATACCGTAATGGTACGAGTACTCACCAAGTCCAGCAAAGGATATGAAGGGGTAATCTCCGAAGTAGTGAAGCGCGAGCGCGATGAATTTGTTGCCACCGTAATAGACGATGAGGGAACAGACTACCTCCTCTTCTCCCCCCTTATTGGCGAAGATAAGGAAATTAATCTCCCCAAAGAAAAAAAGAAATTTGAAATTGGCGATCGCCTCATTGTGAAAATTGTAGACTACGAAGATCGTGTTCTAACAGCCACCCTACTACGTTTCCTAGGAAATATCTCCGACCCCTCCATCGATGTGGAATCGGCAATCATAGCGCACCGTATACGTAAAGATTTTCCCAAAGAAGTGGTAGAAGAAGCCAAAGGCTACAAAATCACCAAAAAGGATTACAAAGGGCGCATAGATCTTCGCGATGTGGAAACAGTAACAATAGATCCTACCACCGCCAAAGACTATGATGATGCCATCACCCTCTCCAAAGAGGAAAATGGTAACTACCTCCTCGGAGTGCACATTGCCGATGTATCCCATTTTGTAAAAAAAGGATCGAAATTAGATCAAGAAGCTTTTACCCGTGCCAACTCCACCTACTTCCCTACAAAAGTAGTGCCAATGCTGCCAGAAGAGCTCTCCAACAACTTATGCAGCCTCGTAGAAAAGGAAGATCGTCTTACCGTCTCCGTCCTCCTAGAGATCTCCAAAGATGGAGATATAATCGAAAAAGAGGTAGCAAAAACCGTAATCAACAGCGATAAGCGTTTTACCTACGAGCAAGCCTACGATATCCTCTCCACCAAAAAGAAAGACCCACACAAAGTTCTACTAGAAAATATGCGCGATCTGTGTCACCTTTTCAAGAAAAAGAGAAGAGAGAGAGGGAGCGTAGAGCTAGCCCTTCCTGATACACAAATTATCTGCGATGAGCAAGAATCACCCACACACATAGAAACGCATTTCTACGATATCACCCACCAAATGATTGAAGAGTTCATGCTCAAAGCAAAGGAGATCATCGCCGAAACCCTCCTAGATATGGGTAAAGGTGGGATATTTCGTGTACATGATGAGCCAGATAGCACCAACTTCGATAACTTCTTCGCCTTCGTACGTCTCCTCGGATACAACGTCGGGAACAACCCAACAGCACACGATATAGCAAAGCTCTTCCAAAATGCTAAAGATTCCCCACATATCGAGCAAATTGCAGTAAAATATATCCGTAGCCAAAAGCTTGCCATATACTCCCCAGATAACATAGGGCACTACGGGCTCGGCCTAGAAAATTATTCCCACTTCACCAGCCCCATCAGGCGCTATAGCGACCTCATCGTCCACCGTATCCTCTTCGGTGAAACATACGAAAAAGAGGAACTAAAAAATGTCGCCGCAAGATGTAGCGAAAATGAAAGGAAAAGCTTTGTCGCCGAAACATCCGTAGTAAAGCTAAAAAAATATCGCCTGCTCGATAGCTACTTCGAAGAGGATTGTGAAAAGATATACAAAGGCGTACTCACCAACGCCTCCCCAAAAGGAATAACCTTCGACATAGAAGGATTAGGAATCGATGGCTTCATACCCATCAGAGACCTCAACGATGACTTCTACATCTTCGAAGAAAAAAAGATGCAGCTAAGAGGAAGAAATACCGGCTACCTATTCGCCATAGGCGATCGCATCAATATCCAACTACACGCCATCGACCTCGTCTTCTGCGAAGCCGAGTGGACTTTGTGTTAGGGCGCTGCCCTAACAACCCGGTCAAGGGCCACGCCCTTAACAAACCCATCGCTGATTTTTTTCTAGATACAAAAAAATGAACCAAAGCTTTCTTGAGAGATAACAATAATTATAAAATAATAAAAATGACCACGTCCTTTAGAATCCCTTCGCCTTATTATTTTTTTGTATCACAAAAAAATCAACGAGGGGTTTGCAAAGGGTTATTACCCTTTGCTGGGGTGTGGGGTAAAACCCCACATAACTACATGCGAGGGATGGTGATGCCTTTTTGGTGCATATACTTTCCGCCACGATCGGCGTAGGAGACGTCGCACTGCTGATCGGCTTTGAAGAAGAGCACTTGTGCGAGTCCTTCTCCTGCGTATATTTTTGCTGGGAGGGGGGTGGTGTTGCTGATCTCTAGCGTTACTTGCCCTTCCCACTCTGGCTCGAAGGGGGTGACATTTACGATGATCCCGCATCTTGCGTAGGTAGATTTCCCTATGCACATGGTGAGCACATCGCGAGGAATTTTGAAGTATTCCATGCTTACTGCTAGGGCGAAAGAGTTGGGAGGGACGATACACACATCGCTTTTTACTTCGATAAACTCATCATCATTGAATCCTTTTGGATCGATTACGGCGTTGTTCATGTTGGTAAACACCTTGAATTCGTCTGATACACGCAGATCGTACCCGTAGCTAGATAGACCGTAGCTGATAACCTTATCCCCATCATGTGCACGTACTAGATGATCTACGAAGGGATCAATCATCTTATCTTTTATTGCTTTTCTCTTTATCCATTTATCGGGTTGAATTGACATAGGGTACCACCTTTTTTAACCTTAAATTGTAACAAACTTGAATCAATTACGCAAGTAGGAATAAAAGTCTTTGATCCTAAACGAAAGATATTGATATAGTTACAAAAAAAACACAAAATAAAACATATATGCAAGCTCCATCCCTACCTATTAGCGATCGATTTTGGCTTACCTTCCTGCTCTTTCAAAAAGAGTATTTTAGTACGGTAAAAAAATTATACACACGGCTTGTGTATGTACATAGGATAACTAAATATGTTGCGCAAACTGATTACGACATAAGCGTAGACAAACTTAAAAAAGTATATGAAAAAGCAAGAGCTCTTTTTGACTCTGATAGAAATCGTGACAAAATCATACAATTCATTAATTATGCATCAAAAGAACTACAAGATGCGATGTTTTGTGAAGAACACATGACAAGATACATGCAATCTATGCCCATCCCGGCAGATATGGATTATAAGAAACTTGTAGAAATGAAAGAATTACAAGAAACCATGCGAAAACAAGCCCTAGAGACGATGTATATCGCAATGGATGTTTATTCTCTTTGGTAAGTAAAACAAAGAAGACACGATTTGCCTCTTCATAAGAATTGTCCGCTAGAGTCTTTCAGAAAAAGATATAGACTAGCTATTTAAAGAGATTTTCTCTATTCTCAGAAGGTATGGAAGTAAAAATAGAACAAGAAGATGGGATAGAGAAACGGATCCGCCCTTCCTATTTAAATGAGTTTGTTGGTCAAGAAGAGGTGCGCTCGCGCCTGCAGATTTTGATCGATGCTGCTAAAGCGCGCGGCGATGCCCTCTCTCACGTTTTATTCCATGGACCTCCTGGCCTTGGAAAGACAACACTATCGTTGATCTTAGCAAAAGAGATGAACAGCTCTATCACCCAAACTTCTGGCCCTGCTATTGAAAAACCTGCTGACCTTGCAGGGCTCCTTACCGCGCTGGAGGAGGGCGATATCTTATTTATTGATGAGATTCACCGCCTCCCAAAAAATGTAGAAGAATACCTCTACCAAGCGATGGAAGATTTTACCCTTGATATTATGATTGACTCAGGGACAACGGCGCGCTCTGTCTCCATTTCGCTCAAACCTTTTACCCTTGTTGGCGCTACTACGAAAACAGGCCTCCTCTCCTCCCCTTTGCGCACAAGATTCCCATTTAATGTGCGCATGGATTTTTATGATGATACATCTCTTACTAATATCGCTCTGCGTTCTAGTAAAGTTATGGATGTCGATCTCTCTAAGAGCGGCGCTAAAGAAATTGCGATAAGATCAAGAGGAACCCCTCGTATTGTAAATAACCACTTAAAATGGGTTCGTGATTGCCATACGCACAAAAGTCACTCTATTGAAAAGAAGGATGTGGAAAATGCTCTGCATATGCTCGCTATCGATAGTAAAGGACTAGATGAGATGGACAATAAAATCTTACGATGGATCATTGACCATCACGGCGGCGGCCCTGTGGGACTTAAATCTATTGCCATTGCGATGGGAGAAGACCCTGAAACAATAGAGACGGTACAAGAGCCATACCTTGTGATGCAAGGATACCTCAAACGTGGCCCCTCTGGTCGCGAAGCAACAAACCTTGCCTATAACCACTTGGGACTACAAAAAAATAGGAGATCATGATGAAAAAAGTCTTAATCGTATTGCTCACCCCATTCTTCCTTTTTGCTACACACGGCGCAACAAAAATCCGTGATAGCGAAAAGGCGCGTGATACCAACTTAAAAGTACTCACTCATGAATACCTCTCTGGCACCCTTATCGAAGTGAAAGGCCCCTTCACTATGGTTGACCCTACTACCGATAAAAAAATCACCTCTTCCTTCTTTAAAAGACGCTTCTACCTCTCCCCTACCCCTGAAGGACTTAAATGGGGAAAAGTCTACAAAGGCATCCACCAATTCCAAATTATCCCCAAACATAAAGACACCACCTTTTTAATTGATGGCATCCAATACTCTGGCACCCTTGCTGCCTATGACATTGCTTCCAAGATCTTTTTAGTGGTGGAAGTGGATGTGGATACCTACTTAAAATCTGTCCTCTCGGAAAAATTTGCCCTTAAAGATGTCCACCAAACAGCTCTTGAAGCCGTTGCTATTGCTATGCGTACAGACCTTTATCAAAAGATCTCTGCCTCCACCAACCCATTTTGGGACCTAAAAGCTACCGATCACGGCTTTCACGGCACCTCGCTCTTCACTATTAATAACGCTGCTGAAAAAGCTGTCAGCTCTACCAAAGACTTGATCATGGTCTACCATAATAGACCGTTTGCTACCACTTGGACAGAAGACTGCGCAGGAAAAACTACTTCGTATAAAACTATCTTCCGTAAAGACGCTCCTGGCCCAGAAGGGGTGCTTGTCCCATACGCACAAAAAACCCGCAACCACCATACCTGGAAATGCAGCCTCTCAAAAAAAGAGCTGGCAAAAATGCTGGAGCTGAACGCTATTGAATCTATTGAACCATACTCATGCCCTACTACCCAAAAAATCTACGGCCTAAAAATCAACGGACGCAACCTATCGTTCCGTGAACTTACCTTCTTAGACTTTCAAAGGATTGTGGGCGCAGGAAGAATCCAAAGCAATGACTTTACAATCAAACTAATAGATAAACGTATTGAATTTCGTGGATATGGAAAAGGCCCTGGCGTAGGAATCTGCCTCCTTTCTGCCGAAGAACTTGCTAAAGATGGAAAATCCACCGCAAGCTTACTTGGCACCTTTTACCCAGATACCAAGATTATCAAACTGGAGTTCATCCCTCAAGTATTCTTTAGCGAAGAAGACAAAGATAGCGAAGAGTAAAACTTACTTTTCCTTACCGCCTCCGCCACCACCTTCGGCAGCTGCTGCTGCAGCTCTTACAGGAGTATGAAATAACTTCCTTACAACAGGTTCTACTTCTTGTGGATGCCCCTCTTCCATTAACACGGATAAATCAGGATACTCTGCTTGTATTTCTTGCACTGCTGCAAACCAGTGAGGGAGATAAGTTCTAAGATTAGTAGAGTTAGTCGCGTTTGCAGTTTTCACATCATAGTCTGAACTTACTACCTCTCTTCCTGCAAAAATAGAACTCATAAAGAAATTATGGTCGTTATACCCTGAAACCGTGGCCTCAGATAACCGACTCCAATCCCCTGCTCCTTCAGGATATGTAATGCCACTAAGTATCGCTCTTACCCCCATTGGAGCTAAAGGACTTCTATCACACCCTTGAGCACAAAAAGATGCTACATTTTCCCCACGTAGTACAGCTGCCAAGATCTCTAGGATTGCTTGTTTCTGTGCTTCCTTCGTATAGTGCTCTTCTTGGCTTCTTTCTAGATATTTAATAGGAGGAATAGCTCCATCATCATCCTTCATTATTTTTCTGATTCGTAAAATATCACCGATAGGAACAGAATGAACTTCCGTATGCTCTGCAGGAAATACTTCTACTTCGCTCATTCCTAATTCTTCTAACGATCTCTTGAACAACTCCTCTGCTGCTTGAAATTGAGAGACCTCTGTCACCTTCAATTCTAAATCAATCTTAAATAAATATACACCACTATCTAAGTTTCCACCTTCGATAGAATAATGAAATATACCTTTACTCTTTTTACAGAAAGCAGCAAATTTCTCTAAATCAGTCTCTGCAATCCGATATTTTCCCAATTTACTAAGCTCTTTTCTAGCAACTATCCCTTCTGCGTTAAAAAAACCTGCTATCTCCTCATTAAAATTAAGAACTTTTACTCGAAACTCCCCTGTTCCCATATTTATCAATCTAGCCCCTGCTGCAAAATCTTGCTCGATTGGATGCTCCTTGTTATGGTATATACCATAACTATTTACAACTAACCCTAAAGGAGGCATTTTTTGAAGCTCAGGATACACTGGTTGGAACGTATCAAAATTAAACTTGTATTTTTCTAAGTCCTCTTCACGTCCTTCTTCAAATGGAGAAATAGAAGGAAAAACTCCCCTGATTTTTGAGCCACCTAGAAACATCTGTCCCATCCCATATGGGGTCCTTGGAAGCATATTTGATCCAATTTTAAGATCGTTAAATAGAGCCATTTTTCTTGCACGATGACCAGTCACTTCTCCCTGTTGAGGAGTATTTTTGAAATATTGACAAAGATCTGTCTCTCCATGCATATTCACAAAATGAGTTTTAGCTGTTTGTAACCATAGGAAACAACGAAATGAAATAAGTCTTTCCCTTGCAGGTAAATCTTGTGCATTTTCCTGAAAGACAAAATTGATTTGTTTACCAGAAGCGCAGATCGTATTAGCAAGCTCTTTAAATCTTTGAAAATCTAAATCAACAGATATCTTGTTAAAGTCAATAATCACTAATCTAACACCATCATCAAGTAGAGGAAGTTCTCCATCACCAAATAGTGCCGAAGATACATTCACTTCTCCTTCGACTAGTTGCTCATCCGATAAATCTAATGCTTCATCAGCCGCACTGGCAGCAGCTGCACTGCCACCATCTGCTATTTGTTGTTTTTTTGCGGTGCCACTTCCATCAAATGGAAAGAGTGAGGCTGCTTGGGTACGAAGAACAGCACGAGCAAGAAGGGCAAAACCAAGTGTTGCTGTTGCCATCAAAGCATAAGTAACAGATCCAATATAGGCAAGCACTCCAGCTACTATAATTTTAGCGACAGTATTCACCAAAGAAATCCTATCAGAGGTAGGCATATCCTTTTTATCACTTGTGTAAAGCATCCATTTTCTTCCAGGAAGTGCGCAAAGAGCTTCCACTCCATTAAAAACATCCCGCATCCAAGGGCTGCCTGTTGCTTGTCCTTCTGATACCCAAACTGGGCTGAAAAATGGAAATTCACTCATGATTTTTACTCCTTCCTATAAATCTTTAATATATATTAACAAAAAAGATCTTTTAAAACGATAGGTAGAAATTATTTTAATTTGCGCAATATTAGAAGGATACCTTATAGTAAAGGATAAAAAAAAGGTTATACATATGTTTCAAAGAACGTCTAAGCGCCGCGCAGCAGCCATCTCCACAGCCCTGCTACTTATCTTACTGGCTATCAACACTTTAACGGGCGCCTGGTGGCCCTACATATGCCTCACCATCGGCTTCCCCCTCATCATCCGACAATTCCTACAAGGACGCACCTACGACTCCATCGTCTCCGCCGTCATCTTCATCGGCCTCTTCGTCGTCAATAACTACGAAGTAGAGTGGCAGGTAATCCTCCCCGTCGCCTTCATCTCCTCCGCCATCTTAATCCTCTTCCGCGAATTCATCAACCCCTTCGCCGCCAAAGAACCAGAGATGGAGCGCGACCGCGACATCGAAATCATGGAAGACAAAGACCATTAGCAATGTGGGGCGCTGCCCCACACCCCACTCAAGGATCAAAATCCTTAAGAAACCTTTAGCTGATTTTTTTGTAGTACAAAAAAATGAAAAAAGCGATGGGTTTGCAAAGGGCGCGGCCCTTTGCCAGGGTTTGGGACAGAGTCCCAAAATACTAATCAAAGCAGAAGTCTTGTGGGAAAGAGGAGCGGTCGATGATGCCTGAATTGGAGGCATGCTTTTGTAATACTTTGTAGAGGAAGATGGGGATATCGCACCTTATGCGCCATGGGAAGAAGAGGTATTCATAGAGGGCGTATTCTCTGTGGTTGTTGTATCCGTAGTAGGAGCTGATGAAGCTGAGGATGCCTACGCCGAGGGTGATGAGGTAGAGGGGTGTTATGAAGTATAACGCGCGCTGGATGGGGCGTGGCCATTTTTTTATCTTGTTGAACATCTTTTGTAGCGTGGGCTCCCACTTGGTGGGTAGATACTCGCGAAGGATAATTTCATGTGCAGAGATATCGGCAATAAAATCGTATCCTAGCGCGCGCTTAAATAGAGACTGTACATAGCTCACACAGTTTCCTTTTAGAAGAGCTGCTGCCCCCTCAAAATTGTACTTATCTGTCTCTACTAGATAGATGATGGTATCATGCTCTTTTTTGGTTAGTGGTATCGCTATTTTTCGTATCTCTCGATGATTTTTTGGATAGAAAGAGGCATCGTCTGGTGTTTTGATGATGGAGGAGCGCGATGCTGCACGGAAAAACCCTCGCTTTGGAACGGCTCTTATGTGATCATATATATCTTGCCCTACGGAGCGTATGGCACCATCTTCATCTTTTAGCTCGAGGGAAACATGCGTTCCTGCTAGATAGGAAAACTTCTCCCCCTTTTGCCATGTTACTAATACTTCTAGGAGATGACCACCACCATGATAGGAAGGATCTACATGCTTATACGGACGAAATGTTGCTGCTTTCCTTCTATTGTAGCGGGTGATGCCATACCAGAGGGTGGAAAAATCTCTTGCTAGACGCTTGGATTTCCCTGTCTTGAATAGAAGGTTCTCTTCCATGTATACGGCATATCCCTTTTTTGTTTCCTTCCACACAAACTCGCTCCATGGAAGGTGCGCTGTCTTTTCTTGGTGTAGTTCTATGGGAAGAAAAAACCCTTTACGCTTATGAAATAAGATGGTGAGCTTGGTGGTGAAGAAGATATTTGCGAGATTATTTACCTCGATAAACTCCTTGAGAAGACTATTTTTTAGAAAAGCATCGATAGGAACTTTTGCCCCTACTTTTATGGCTAGAACTTGGAGGTGAAGATGCTCTTTATTGCTTGCATCTAATTTTGAGTCATCGATCTTACTACATAGGTCCTCTACAAAGACTTTGAAGGAGCGATATACCCCCTCACTTGCACGACGAAGGTTCCGCATCGATAGAAAATGATAAGTCTCTCTTGTTATTTTGAATAGGTAGTGTCGCTGCTTCTCTTGGGAGAAACTTTCTAGCTTTTCTAAAAGAAGAGTACGCTCTTTTATAAAAGAAATATCGCTCATTCTTTTCCAATACAATAATCAGAAAAAAATGAAAATACTAAATGTTAATTAAATCAAGGAATTCATAATTAATCCCCATGGCTTTTTTACAGCGAGCAAGCGTTTGCCCTGCTTTTTCCCGAGCTGCTTTTGTCCCTTCTGATAATACCTTTTCTATCATGGCTTTATCGCTAATTATTGCCTCACGCTTCTCTCTTATTGGAGCGATGAAATTATCTAACACCTCAAGGGTCCTCTCTTTTACTATGCCATCACCAAGCCCACCCTGCTTGTACTGATGCTTAAGCTTTTCTACCCCTTCTACATCGGGATCAAAGATATCAAGGTAGGAAAAAGCTATTGCTTTTGCAGGATCGCCTGGATCGTTGATACTGGTTCGGGAGGAATCGCTCTTCATCTTCTTGATCTTTTTAGAAATTTCTGCACGCGTGTCTTTTAAATAGATCGCATTCCCAAGAGATTTTGACATCTTGTTGCCATCAATCCCTGGAAGATTGATCGTCATATCAGGAAATACTGCCTCTGGCTCTACCAACACATTGCTTTGGTACTGGGTATTGAATTTCCCTACCACATCTCTTGTAAGCTCGAGCATTGGCGCTTGATCTCTCCCTACAGGAACAACATCGGCATCAAAAGCGATGATATCGGCAACCTGAAAAATAGGGTAAAGATAGAACCCTGCCGGTACTGACTCCTCAAATCCTTTTTGTCGACACTCTGCTTTCACTGTTGGATTGTGCCCAATGCGATTGATAGAAACGAGATTTAACAAATACTGCGTAAGCTCTGGCAGCTCTGGAATCATGGACTGAATAAAAATATTTACCTGGGAAGGATCAATACCTACTGCTAGATAGTCTGCCACTACCTCAAAGATATTTTCTCGTACCTTGTCGATATTGTCGTAATTGTCGGTAATTGCCTGCGCATCTGCTACCATCAAAAAGGTCTCAAACTCGCTTTGCATCTTTAATCTGTTTAGTAAAGAGCCTGCATAGTGACCAATATGTAATGCACCCGTGGGTCTATCCCCTGTCAATAAAATTTTCTTTTTCATAACACGACATAGTAAAATATAAATACGTTCTATGCAACTAGAAAGATAGATCTTTTATCTTGCATTTGGTAGTATTGAATCCAAACAAAATATATAAAGATTTATGGAAAACAAGGAAAAATCGAAGAAAGATGCCCTACCTGTCCCTTTAAAGATCGGCAACTACCCTATCTTGAAGCTGATTGCGCGAGGGGGGATGGGGGAGACCTTTTTAGCTAAAGACCCTATCTTACAGCGGCAAATTGTGATCAAGCGGGCGCGCCCTGATTTGATCCATCACCAAATTATCAAGGATCGATTCACTAAAGAGGTAAAAATCACCTCTACCCTTTTCCATCCCACCATCATCCCTATTTACACCATTCACCGTGATCAAAATGAACTCTATTACACCATGCCATACGTAGAGGGGAAGACCTTAAAAGAAATTTTACGGGCCAGTATTTCGGAAGAAAAAAATGGTGGCAGTACTTGGACCATCCCTTCTTTGCTTCGCATCTTCCAAAGTGTCTGTCAGGGGGTGCTTTATTGCCACAGCAAAGGTTTTTTGCATCGTGACTTGAAACCGGAAAATATCATTGTGGGAAACTATGGGCAGGTCTACATTGTAGATTGGGGCTTAGCTACCCATAAAAACGATCAAGAAGAGGGGCCTATCCCTTCCATCCTCTCCTTCTCCGTAAATCAAGAGCTTACACGTCCAGGAAAAGTCTTTGGCACCCTCCCTTACCTTCCTCCTGAGCGAATTAAAGGGAAGAAAGCTTCTATTACCTCCGAAATCTATTCTCTAGGTGTGATTTTATATCAGCTCTTAACCTTGCAGATGCCTTTTCACCGACGAACGATGCAAGAATATAAGCTCTCTAAAAAATACTCCCGTCCTCTTGATTTGCTAGAAGCGGCTCCTTTTAGAAATATCTCTACCGAACTTTCCGAAATTGTAAAAAAATGCTTAGATGATGATCCCAAACATCGCTTCCAAACAGTGAAAGAGCTGATCGATTCCCTCGAGGCTTATGAAGAAGGAAATCCATTGTGGATTTACAAAAACACCCTTGATATTACCGATAAAGACGATTGGGAGCTGCAAGAAAACATCCTCTCAGCCAGTCTTTCCGCCTTTGGATTTGGACACCGCTCTTTGTCTTGGAAGTACTTGATGATCTCTAAAGATAAAGTGGTTGGCAACCAAAAGCTCTCAGCTTCCATCACTTTGCAAAAAGGCTCTTGCGGCGTAAACTTCCACCTAGGTATCCCGGAAAAAGAAGATCGTTCAGACCTTGAAGAGGGATACTGCTTTTCCTTGGGCTCAAAAAGCAATCCTGGTATTGCCCTTCGCCGCAATAAAATCATCCTCCTAGAAAAAGCGACAAACTATCTTCCTGAAGAAGAATCTGCCCTTGTGGAAATAGAGAAAAAAGATCAAACGCTCTCCCTTTTTATCAATGGAGAAAAGATTTTTTCTTATGATGACTACATCCCACAAAATGGGAGCCACCTGGGCTTTTCTTGTGAAGATATGCATTTTACTTTAGCCAAGATGGATGTGTTCCTTACAACTAACAACAAGACCACCGGGTGTCTTGCTGTTCCTGATACCTTTTTAGCTAATAAGCACTACAAAGAAGCGATTGAAGAGTACTCCCGCATTGCCCTCTCCTTTAAAGGTCAGCAAGAGGCCCACGACGCCCTTTTCCGAAGTGGTATTGCTACCATTCTCCTTGCAAAACAAAAAAAGTGGCATTTAACCAAACATTCCTTGTTTGAAAAAGCCCTCTCTACTTTTGATAGTCTACAAAATATTTCTACTGGCCCCCTTGCGCTACTTGGAAAATCCCTTGTTTACAAAGAAAAAGGAAATCTAGTGGAGGAAGGCAAATGCTTTGAGCTGGCCCTCCACCGATATAAAGATCACCCCCTCATTTCTTTGATCCACAAACAAATTCATAGCAGACTTCATGAATGTGCTTTGCAAACGCGCGGTAGACGTGGTGTATACCTCTTCTCCCTCCTTATCCTTGCTCACCTCCCTTTCTTCTTGGACTTTAAAGATACCCACACCCTCATCATGGGACTCCCCCTTTCTCACCCAGCTTTGTATTTCCTTTCCTCTCCTATTTCGAAAAAAAGCCTCCCACATCTCTACAAAGAGATGATCATCGCTCTATGTTTTCACTTGGGCAGAGAGAACAAGCTTAAAGAGTTTTTTGAAGATGAAGATTACTCTCTACTCAAAGATCAGATCATCTTTTGCTTGATGTATATGGGAAAAAAGCGAAAAAACTTTGGCTCCCCAGGCAAGCTCTTGAAAGATATTCCTGCTCGCCCCTCAGAAAAATACTACTGGCCACTGATCCTAAAGATTGAGCAAGCTATCATCCAAAAGGACGCCTCCATTTTACCAGTGATGGAGCAGCTCTATCAAAAAAAGCTCTCCCCGGAGATGGAGGGACTCATCGCCCTATACGAGGTGGAGCTTGCCCTTGTAACGGGTAATACCGAATTTTTAGATGCTTTTTTCAAAGAAGCTCCCAATTACCACCCTGAAAACCCTCTCTTTTTCCTCTATGGCTGCTATCTTGCTCATGCTGGTCAAGAAGCAGAATCTGCAAAGCATTTTGCTACCTGCTCAAAATCTCCTTACCCACCTCTTTCTGCTCTTGCTCCCCTTTACCTTCAAGGGAGAATTGAGTTAAATAAAAACTTTTTTGTAGAGTGCTCTCCCTTTGAGAAAATTACCCTCTACAAAAACCTTTTTATCTACTATACTTCTCTGAAAAAGCTTACCAAAGCTGACTATTACATACATAAAACTAACTCTTGTAGCCCTTGGAAAAAGTAACCTATGAGCAAAGAAGATTCTTTAAAAAAACCTTATGACCCGAATGCTACCGAAAAAGAGATCTCTTTTTCTTACAGCGCTGATGCAAAATCCAGTAAAGAGCCCTTTACCATTATTATGCCCCCTCCCAATATTACGGGAACGCTCCATATGGGCCATGCCTTGGTTACCACCATCCAAGACATCTTGACACGATGGAATCGTATGAACGGAAAAGAAGCCCTTTGGATTCCAGGAACAGATCATGCTGGTATTGCCACACAATCAGTGGTGGAGAAAAAACTTTTTAAAGAAACAGGAAAAAGACGCTCCGATTTTGATCGAGAAGAATTTGTTGGATATATCCAAGAATGGAAAGAAGAACACAAAGAAAAAATTATTAATCAATTCAAAAAGCTTGGCGCTAGCGCTGATTGGTCACGTGAACGCTTTACATTGGATAAAGCGGCTAATAAGTCGGTTCAAACTGTCTTTAAAAAGATGTTTGAAGATGGCCTTATTTATCGCGGTGACTACTTGGTTAATTGGGATACGCACCTACAAACAGCAATTGCTGATGATGAAGTGGAGCATGAAGAAAAAGATGGCAACCTTTGGTTCTTTAAATACCCTATTGAAGATTCATCTAAATTCCTAGTAATTGCTACTACTCGCCCTGAAACGATGCTTGGGGACGTTGCAGTCGCTGTAAATGGTAGCGATGAAAGGTACAAAGACTTAATTGGTAAAAACATCAACTTGCCACTTTCTGATAGGAAAATCCCTATCATCAAAGACCACTATGTTGATAAAGAATTTGGAACAGGTGCCGTAAAGATCACCCCTGCTCATGACTTTAATGACTACGAGGTGGGAGCAAGACATGACCTTCCTTTGATTAACATCATGAATACGGATGGAACGATCAATGAAAATGGGGGCATCTTTCAAGGGATGACCATGCTAGAGGCTCGTGAAAATGTAGTAGAAAGAATGCGCGATCTGGGCCTTTTAGAAAAAGTAGAATTTCATAAGCACCGCGTGGGTGTTTCCTATCGCTCCAAATCGGTTATTGAACCTCTTCTATCTAAGCAATGGTTTGTAAAGATGGAATCCTTCAAAGAAAAACTTCTTTCTCGAGTTTTTGATGGTGATATTGAAATTATTCCAAAAGAATGGGAAAAAACTTACAAACACTGGATTGAAAATTTGCGCGACTGGTGTATCTCTCGCCAACTTTGGTGGGGACACCGCATCCCTATTTGGTATAACAAAGAAGATGAAACCGATATCATTTGCTATACTGGCGAAGGACTACCTCCAGAGGTTGCAAAACACCCAGAAAAATATCGCCGCGAAGAAGATGTTCTAGATACCTGGTTTTCCTCCGCCCTTTGGCCCCTTACCTGCCTTGGATGGCCGAATGAAAGCGCTGACCTACAAAAGTTTTACCCAACCTCCGTTTTAGTTACTGGTCACGATATCCTCTTTTTCTGGGTAGCTCGCATGATTGTCATGGGAGAATATGCTAAAGCACAAGAGCCCTTCAAACAAGTATTCCTTCATGGCCTTATCTTTGCAAAATCCTACTGGAGAAGAGATTCTGACAACAATGTCCAATACCTTGCTAAGGAAGAATGGATACGATATGAACGCGGAGAAAAAGTCCCTAAAGACGTGGAGTTCAAATGGGAAAAGATGTCTAAATCCAAAGGCAACATCATCGACCCATTAGATATCATCGAAGAATATGGCACCGATGCACTACGCCTTGCCCTTACCTCTTCAGTAACTACTTCTAAACAAATTGATCTTGATTTTAGAAAGTTTGAAGAAAGCAAAAACTTGGCTAACAAGTTGTGGAATGCATCCTCTTTTGTAATCCAAAACAT
This sequence comes from bacterium, assembly GCA_022600215.1. Classification (GTDB taxonomy): domain Bacteria; phylum Chlamydiota; class Chlamydiia; order Chlamydiales; family 2-12-FULL-49-11; genus JAJACQ01. Next base: position 108 of record JAHZKV010000134.1, on the reverse strand, counting down.
CTTTACCGATGAATTTGGATCCTTTTCAGAAGAGGAGCTGTGCTTAGAAGATAAATGGATCTTATCCAAATTCTCTAAAACAATTGCTGATGCTCATGAACAAATCAC